>NZ_JAIUMX010000089.1:0-14866 GCF_022565315.1 Cyclonatronum sp.
ATGAAGGCCAGAGGTCTTCAAACATAATGGTACCGAATTCACCTTCGGCCGGGAAATAATTCCGCACCGTATCAATCGGATCATCCATTAAACCTGCACTGAAGCTGTCATCACCGGCATCAATACCGCGACCTGAGGTTGCAGGGAGGTTATACTCGAACTCAACAGCACCGTTTCTGACCTGAACCTGAACCGGCTCTGCTGCCGGTGAATCCGGAAGTATATATACTGACTTAAGGTGTATGGGCAAACTGTGTCTGATAGCAAGTTCTCCGGAGTCGTTCAGGAAATAAGTTGCAAGTCTTCTGCCACCCTGATCAGGATGGTTGTTAAAAACATGAACTTTTCCGCCGCTAAGATCTGCTGCATTTTGCGAAGCAGCTTTAATCGTGAAATTAACGGCCTTGGTTGTAGCAAAATCGAAGTTATAAGGAACGTTAATCCCTAAAACATCTTCTTCCCCCAGCGATTTTAGACCGCTGTCGCACGCTATAAGTACAGCTCCGAACAGAACTGTTAACAGAAGGTAGCTTAGATTCTTCATGGCAGATACATTTTAATATTAATATTAGAGGTAGGTACTAATACTTACCTTGAGCATAATATCTAATGCCAACCTAATTGATTTATGTTTTTCGACGAATAGCCGTTTTTTATCGACGAATCGAAAAATAAATTAGTACTCAATTTGTAAAAGTAGTGTGCCAATACAAGCCTAACAACTTCCTTCAGTTAAAATTATTTACTGCCGTTGAATACTAAGCTTAGTCATCCTTTTTTTAAACTGATTGACTGCAAAATCAGCGAACCAGCTTTTTTCAAGATTAAAAGGCATAAGCTCATAGGGCCCGAATATTTCGTCCACTACATCAAGGGCCATACCGGCAAGGCGGCCGGCTTCGGTTTCGAACTCATCCCGAAGGTGCGGGTTGGCCTTAAGCAGACGCTCAATCAGATAGAGGCCAAATGCGATATGGCGGGATTCATCCCGCTTGAGAAGTCCGATACCTTCCCGCAAGCCCGGCAGCATATCCTGCTCAGTGAGCATGCGGTGATAGGCTTCGTAGCCGGTTTCCGCAAGTGTACCCTCTACGATCATATTATAGGTGAGCGACGCAAGCAGCTGGGCACGCGGGCTGCTGTCGTGATGCAGCCGCTGCAGGGCCGGTTCAAGCTCGCCGTGAAACAGATTGCGGTAGGCCGGCCCGTGATAATGCTCCATATCAAACGGTTTTTGGACCACATCCCGCAGAAACAATGCAAAGAACTCTGTGTGCTTGGCTTCCTCCCACAAAAAACTTGTGAGGAACATCTCTTCTTCAATACGGCCTTCCCTGGCGAGCACCTGTATGAGCGGCAGCAGATCGAGCGTTACGGCTTCCTCACCGCCCATAAACATCGCAGTAAGCCGGAAAATCAAATCTTTTTCTTCTTCTGAAAAGGTGAGCCACTGCTGCCGGTCCTGCTCAAAGTTAATGGCAGCGGGATTCCAAACCCCAAGCTGTTTTGCCTTCTGAAACAGCTGCATCGGGTAGCTGTCGAAATCAAGGCCGCGGCTTGTGGTTGCATAGCTTTTTCGTGTAGTATGCGGTGATCCATGCGTGGCCGTAGTTTTATCTGGTTTTCGTTCAAGCTGAGCGCATGCAGCTGCAAGCTGTTTTTTAAGCTCATGGGTTGCGGTAGCTGCGCCTGCCAGCAGTGCTTTGGCTGCATTACGCTGTAAGCCGAGCTTCATCATGCTCCCTTTTTCAAGGCGGATTGTACCGCTCATTATCATAAAGAGCGGATCTTTCTTCTCTTTAATTAGCTGCTCCCATACTTTTGCCGGCGCAGTAAGCACGATCGGCGTGTCTGAAATATCCGTTTCAGAAGCATAACGGATTTCTTCGCAGCGGCCGTTTTTTAAATCAAGGAAAAACCCGGCACAAGTTTCTTCATTTGGGAGGCGTAGGCCGTCTTCAAACCTAAGCAACAGCGCATCCTCCCATGCTTTTCCGTGTTGTGCATATGCGGAGTTGTTATTGATTTCAAACTGCCAGGCTTGCATCCATTGTCTGGAAAAAAGAGCTTTTTCATTCATGGTGAACTCAGTTAAGTATTGGCTGACGGGCGTAAAAAAGAAACTGAACAGATTCGGTTTCACACAGCCAATTTATGTAATAAAACCCCGGTATTACACCAATAAATACCGGGGTTTATGTTCATACCACGAATATGAGCGCTTTTCAGCTGTCAGCGATTTCGTTTAACGAATCCAAAACCGGTTCGGCACGCACTTCCCCATGTGAGCCGTGCCAGTATGCTTTTCCCTTATAGAGCAGTATTGCCTGAGGCGACTGATGTATGACACCACTTTTGCCGGCTATGTAATTTGATACCGGTCTTTCAGCACGTACATCCACAAAATAGACATCCGCATGAGGCATAATCTGCTCCAGGCTGCGCTCAAGGCTCATCAAAGAATAAGTACAGATACTGCATGCGAAACTGTGCTTGTAAATCAGTGCCGGGCGTGCCGATTCCTGAAACAGGGGGTCGGCAGCTTCAGGTTTTTCGAACCTTTGCCATTTGTCTGAAACAGCAGGTGCTGCTGAAAAAGATTTGAATCTATCCAGAAAACTCATTACCAGTCGCGGTCAAGCATGTCGAGTATGGTTTCACCATCCTCACCAATACCGGAGCTTACCGCAACCCGGAATCCGATTCTGGGTGAAGCATTGTGGCCTATTCCGAAATTTCTGACCCCGGAACCAATAAAGAAACGGGATGAAGCCCAGTTACCGCCACGATGGATTTTGCGGGGTTCATCAAGGGTGAAGTACAGCGAACTGGCGTAACGCTGATCCCGGTTCAGGATCTGATATGAATTGGAGTAGGAATCGAGTACCCATTCCGAAACATTACCTGCCATGTTGTACAACCCAAAGTCGTTGGGCTCAAAGGAATCAACCGGGGCCATAAGGGTGTACCCGTCAAGATTATAAACACCGGCCTCCTGCATGTAGTTGGCTAAAAAGTTGCCGCTCTGATCCTGAACAGTGTAGCCATCCCATGGGAAAACGCGCCCGCCAACACCTGATTTGGCGGAATATTCCCACTCCGATTCAGACGGCAGGCGGAAACCGGCCCACTCCGAGAACATCATGGCCTGATACCAGTTTACTGCAACTACTGGGTGATTGTCGTAGCGCTCGTTAAAAAAATAATCGTCAAACCTAAGTATGGTCTGCAGGCTGAGGTCAGTCCAGGATTCTTCTACAGGAAATAAAGAAGACACACCGTCGATATCTACGCCCTCCGGGAGATTTTCAGGGGTGAATTCGAGGTTTTGAAGGATTTCATCGAAGCTGAGACCGTCTTCCGTAATATAAGAGGCGTAATAATCGGCTCCGGGGAAATCCAGCCCCATAGCTGCAAGGAAAATTTTGTACTCTTTGTTGGTTACCGTGGTACGGCTTAGTTTGAAATCAGGCACAAAAACGCGAATACGACCGTAATTTTGAATCTGAAAAGGGTCTTCATCCATGTGTCCCAGTACAAAAGTTGAGCCGGGTATGCGGGAGAAACTCTTTCGGTAGGAGGTATTTCCCATTGCCACATCAGTAAACGTTACCCTTGCAGCCAGTTCATTTCGTTTCAGCCCTAATGTAGTTCTGTCGATGGCAATATCGCCGAATGCGTTGAAGAATTCCTGCCGCTGAGCTTCATTTTGGGCGTCCATTGTTTGGCGGATGTACTGAAACTGACTGCCCAGATCACGGCCAAGCCTGCGCTCCCTAACACCTCTGGATAGCGGTACGCGAAGCCCCAAAGCAACAACAACAGAATGGTTGGCATCATTGTTTTCACTTAACTGATTGATGCCGTCAAAGTAATCATTCAGAAAAACGTTATATCTGTAGGTTGCAAAAAACTCCGTGCCCATAATCATTGCTTCAATTCTGGCACCGAGTGCATAAGAAGGGATAGTAGTGGGGATAACCTCGCCTACGGCTTTTCCGCCCTGTGTTTTTCTGAGGGGGTAGTCCTGAGTCCACTCGTTCCGAAAGCCGGAACCGGGCACAACGGTCTGTCCGTTTTCATTTAGCAGGTAATCCGTTCGCGGGTTGTTGTACTGGTAGGCAAAAGTTGCTTCGGGGCTAAGAGCAATGGTGCCGTAAATCGGGATGCGTAAACCGAGGCCGATTTCAGGACCAATAGTTGTGTTTTTGATATTTCCGGGAATAAGACCTAATTCGGCATTTTCAAAATCCCAGCGTACAGTTGACCGCTGCAAGTCAGAATAATATCCAAGTACAGACAGTCCGAGTTTTCCGCTTGCAGTCATTCCCCAAAAATTATAGAAAGGCTTGTTAAGCGTGATGCGGATGCTGTAGCCGTTTATCGGCAGTGGTAGCGGATTGAAGACATTAGCAAAATTCCGGTAATTACCAATAAAGCTGGCTGTGCCGACTTCAAAATCGAGATCAAGATTTTTGAAAAGCCAAAAACGGGATTCTTGCAATTCTTCCTGTACCTGTGGCTGAGGCAATGCCTGCGCTTTGAGCTCACCGAACGGCAGCAAAATGAAGAGCACAAAAAAAGAAGCAATACTTGCAGGTTTCATATAAATCTGTCTTTAAAAATTATTCAACGTTAAAGGCTGAGTCTTAAGGTCGGTTGCGTCTGAGGATGTCGGGAATTTCGCCGTAGGTGAATTCCATCATTATTGAAAAGAGCTGTGTTTGCACTTCTTCACGGATAAAACCGAGCTCGTACTCAAAAGGCGGATCCATAGCCCGGGCAAGTTCAATGCCATCTATGCTGTAGAAAAAGTGCGGGTAACGAAACGACATGAGCAGATCGTAAAAAGAGGTCATGCCTTGAGAAGCAGATCGTCCGATTCCGCGCGAGAAGAAAAAATCTTTGGTCGTTTCATCATTGAAATCTATCAGAAAAGCGAGCCCGTTTTCAACATCGCTGAAAAAATCGTTGGGGTTATTATCGTATGTGATGCGGCCGGGATACAAGGCTGTGCCAAAAATAAGCTGATTAGGCTTAACCGTCATTCCGTTTTCATCAATCAGCACCTCGAATTCAAACTCAAATAAGCTAATTGCGGCAAGGTGGCTGTAGTAAGTTTCGTTGTCTTCAACAAAATTTCGAAGGTTGAATACGTCACCTCTCGACGGGATGAAAATCACTTCTCCTGTTCGCAATGAGGCTACCGTTTCCAGGTTGCGGTCAAGAGTAGCAATGAGTTCTTCATAGGGCAGCGGCTCATCCCTAACGAAAATACGCTGCATGCCTGCGCGCTGACTTGGCCTGACGGAATAAGCCTGAACGAGCCCGTCACGCATTGCATCGTTGAGTGAATCGCGAAGTGCATGCCAGAAGCGTTCGTTGTTTTGCCGGATGCGAATGAGATCTTCGTTTTCTCGTGACGTGGTATATCGCAAAAAAGGATCATGCGGCTCAATAAGGCCCGTGATGCGTGCTGTTGATTGCCATGAGGAAGAACGGGGTGCTAAAGTGGCCTGCCCCCAAACGTCAGCACAGAAAAAGAATACAAACAGTAAACCGGCGGCAAAACATCGCATAGTTATCTTGTATTAAGTGAAAAGAAATCCTGAAACTGATTAGTCGGTACCGGTTCAGTCAGGCCACGGTAGTTGATACGGTTCAGGGCCTGTATCTCAAAACGAACCTCACTGCCCCGGAGGTCACCGGCTAATTGCGACAATCTGAAAGGCCCGTAAATAACCTGGCGTGTTGCGCGGTTTCGTGCCGCATCCTGCGGTAAATCAGCCGCACGCAGGGTGATGGTTTGCGGCGGCCTGCCCTGCTGGTAAAAACTGAGCCTCAGATCTCCCATTTCATAACGTGCATCGTTGGGATAATCCTGAAGAAAGCTGGGATCCGGCTGAATTACGATTTCGATCTGATCATCATTGATGTTAACCAGATTTTGGGGGCCAAGAAGTTCTTCCGTCTGATGCCGGCGGATAAAAACTCTTGGCGGGGGCGGGGGCACAACCTCAAACCTGCGGGTATCAATGAGGCGGGGTTCACCGGATTCAGCAATCCGGAAAACAGAAATTGTAGTCTCATTACCGGCCGGCGACCATGAGATACGGCTTCCCGAAATTGTAAGCCCAACGGAAGACTCGCGAAGCTGAATTTCTGACTCCGAAAGCCCTTCAACCAAAAAGCTGAGATCATTTTGGGCGTTGCTGATGAGCCGCTGTGGTGTATTGCTTAGTACGTTAACAACAGGGCGGCGCACGGTAAAGCTGCGCTCAACAGGCCGTGATTCGACCCGGTTTTCCACAATTGATTCAATAAATACATTCGCAAGAAAGCGAACTTCTTTTTCGCGCACCTCAGCAGGTTCTCCCTCAAAAAGCTGCGATGTGTCAAAGGTAAATCTGCGCAATTCTTTATCGTAAACCAGACCCTCCGGACCTTCAATAATTTCTACACCGGGATTTGCAATCGTATTAATCCTGAGCCCGTTAAGCCCGTCACTTACAGGCTGATACAGAATATCGGCTATAAAGTCATCTCCGGTAAAGAGTATCCTGCTTTCAGGAATTGCTACAGGCCGCAGGTCATCACGGTCGATAACAACAGCCCCTGATTCAAGCTGATATGTTGACATAGCATACAACAGAATCGGCAGGTAAATTGCGGTCATGAAATATAACCGCAGCCTCATAATGTTACTTCCGCTTGGTGCTGGCATAAAGGATTACCTGCGGTTAAACTGATCGAATTTCTGAGAAGCCTGCTTTATTTGTTTGTCAAGTTCTGCTATGCTTTCAGACGCCTGCCTCAGGTTCTTATCGAGGGTCTCTACCCGCGCTGATAAGTCTGTTTCCTGCATTTTAACGAGAGAGCCCATATTCTGCTCATAAGCCTCAACCGACTGACCGAACCTTGCTACTCTTGTACCAAGCTGTATAAACTCATGCTGAAGCGCATTCATCTGCCGGTTGTATTCCGTTGTGGTTTCAGCCTGTTTTGCAATAACCTCTACGATCTCATCAAGCCGCTTATCAAGCCGGCTTTCAAGCTGCTGCTGAATTTGTTTTTTGAGCTTATCGGTGTAATCATCTCCTAATTCAATAGGTGCTGCCCCGGCAAACTGCTGTGAATACGACGGGCTCACGTTTTGTAAAAACTCAATATCCGTACTTTCAGGGTGTACTTCTTCGTAATCTTCGCCTTTTACAAAGCCCATTATAATGAACACCACGCATTCACCTAAAAACCCGATAGGCATGAATATCTGAAACAGCAAATCGCCGGTTTCAGCAGAAAGCAATCCCCAAAATGGCGGTTGCCAAAGTTTCATTAACACGCCAAAAATGGCAAATGCTCCAAAGAGTCCCACAAAAAACTGATCCCATTTGATGCGCCTGACAAGGTAATACAATGGAATATGAGCCGGACGATACTTGTCTTCTAAGTTCACACTTTTAAAATTAGTTTGATGAGATTACCATACCAATAAGACCGCAATTTAACTTGTTATACAGACCAATTTAAGCCTTAATTATGTAAGCTAAGAGGAATATTGAAATAATCAAACGTACAGTATCAATGAGCTGTTCTTTTTAACATCTGGTAAGGCTGCTGGTATATTATGTTTTTTTAATATTAAACACTTGAACATTAAATCCTCAGAGCTCCCCTCATTAATCATTTTTTATTAAGGGATACGCCCTTACTGAAACAAATCGGATTTTTTTTTACCAATCAAAGGTCGCTTTTGCGCACTTAATTCTGGCTGCGGCCTTTGAATAGCTCCGCTGCTTTAACAGCAAGCCTGTCAGCGCGCTCGTTTAGCGGCACTCCGGCATGCCCTTTTACTTTCACCCAGTGCACCTGATGGGGTTCCATGGCTTCAAGCAGCTCCATCCATAAATCCTGGTTTTCTACGGGTTTCTTGTCGGCTTTAAGCCAGCCTCTGCGCATCCAGCCATCTACCCAGCGCTGCTGGAAGGCATTTATAATGAGCGCGCTGTCGCTGTTTACTGAAACCTTACAGGGCCGGTTTAAGGCTTTTAGGGCTTCGATAACCGCTTTCATTTCCATGCGGTTGTTGGTCGTGCGGGCTTCACCTCCGCTTAGCTCTTTTTCCTTCCCGTTCCACGATAAGATCGCTCCCCAGCCGCCCGGACCGGGATTTCCGCTGCATGCCCCGTCGGTAAATACGATTACATGAGGCATTTTTTCAGGATTCAGTTTCTCTGACAAAGCTATCACATTTAGAAAAAACAGGGCTCAACTTCCGGCAGAGTATTTCTCAGCATCCGTTCAGCAATTCAGGCCCGGCAATATAGAAGATGCCGGGCCCGCCTGTCAATCTGCTTGTGTAAATGCCTCAATATTGCTTTTCAGCGGTTCAAAGACTTTTCTGAAGTGCTTTGTAGCCAGCATCACCGTCTTGTACCATTTATGCTCGTCTTCATCAGAAAACTCATAAATAATCGATCGCCCTACTACAGGAAACGCGGCATGCTGCCGGGCTGCAAGTAAGCTGACAAGTTCTTCAACTTTTCCGCCCTGCGCACCAAAACCCGGAATTAGAAGGGGTGCTTTCGGGAACAGGTCCAAAACAGGTGCAAGTTTTTCAGCCTGTGTTGCCCCCACAACCATCCCCAGAGTACCAAGCGCAAGGTCGTGCTCAGAGAGCTGCTGAAGACGCGTGGCAATTTCTTCGGATAGTGTTCGTCCGTTTTCCAGCTTTTGCAGCAGAAAGTCAGCGGCGCCGGGATTGCTCGTAAGCGTTAGCGCAAAAACTGCCCTGCGGCTGTCTTTCAAAAATGGCAACAGGGTTTCAATGCCCATAAGCGGGTTAAGCGTTACAGCATCGGCACGAAACTTTCTCATGTAAGCCTGTGCATACATTTGGGTTGTGTTGCCGATATCACCCCGTTTGGCATCAGCTATTAACAGCTTATCAAACGGAATAGCACTGCAAACCTGACCAAAAACGTCAAGGCCCTGATCGCCTAAAGCTTCAAAAAAAGCAAGATTGAGCTTATAACCCGCACAGTACGGGGTAGTGTGTTCAATTATTTCGCGGCAAAAAGTCGTTACGGCATCCGCTTTGGAAAAAGCTTTGCGCCTTATGATAGCCGGTATTTTTTCATAAACCGGATCAAGACCAATTATAAGGCTGGTGCCGGCAGTTCCGACTGCCACACGCATTTTATCTTTAAAATTCATCTACAGTTCTCTTTTGAGTGTCCTGCCGTTTTTGTTTTCGGCTCTATATTTATGAAATGACGTAACATTGGAATCAACTTTCTTTTTATACAAGTGTTTTGAAGATAATTAAATATTAGTCTTATTGCGACTATATTCTAACGTAGTTTCAGTTTTTCCTGAAACTTACCGCTCTTTCACACTAATGATAACCTCCATTATGAAGTTTGCTGCCCGGCTGTTACCCCTTTTTACTTTTATAACAGCAGCATCTCAAATCATATAACGCCTTATAAATCATGACCTCTCTAAATTAGCGATGCAAAAAGCCCTGCCGATTTGCTCAGCAGGGCTTTTTAGGGGTTGCACCAAAGGTGTAAAGCCCTGCCGGTTTAATCAAGCGGCACAAACCGCACCGCTATGCCACCGCCCGCTGCAAGGCGAACCGGCAGCACGGTGCTGCTGTTTACTTCGGATTCTGTGAATTCGAGGGCGTAGGGGTTGTGCTCCCAGTGCGCATCAGAGGCGTCGTGATAGATTTCGGCGCGGTAGCGGCGGCCTTCATCCAGAAATGAGAGCGGCGTTTGCAGCAGCCGTCCCTGTTCGTTGGTGATGCTGCCCAGAAACCATTCATCGCTGTTGCGGTCTTTACGCACAATGGTGATGAAATTACCGATACTGCCATCCAGCACCTGCGTGTCGTACCAGTCAGCCGGCACATCTTTGATGAACTGCAGCGGCAGCGGTGCGTTTTCGTAGTTTTCGGGCAGGTCGGCGGCCATCTGCAGCGGACTGTAAATTACCACGTAAAGCGCCAGCTCTTTGGCGAGGGTGTGCGGCACGCGGTTATCCGGGCGCCATTCTTCAAAAAGCAGGTCCACGACGCCGGGCGTGTAGTCAAACGGCCCGCCAAGATTTCGGGTGAAGGGCAGCATGAGCACGTGATCGGGCGGGTTGCCGCCGTTCTCGCCCCAGGCGTTGTATTCCTGCCCCCGGGCTACTTCGCGGGTCATGAGGTTGGGCCAGGTCCGCCGCAGGCCGGTATCCTTCACCCCTTCGTGCACGTTCAGCGAAATGCGGTGCTGCGCCGCCAGCTCTACCACCCGCTGATGATGCTCAACCATGTGCTGCCCGTGATGCCACTCATAATTGCGGTTTCCGTCGGCGTCCGTCCAGAAGATTTCCTGCCCGTGCCCCACGTAGCCGGTCTTGACCGCGCGCACGCCGAGGCGCTCGTACAGGGCAAAGGCCTCTTCCATCTGCGCTTCGTAATGCTCCACACTGGCTGAAGTTTCGTGATGCCCCATCAGCCGTACGCCCCGCTCCAATGCGTAGGCCGCTACGCCTTCCAGGTCGAAGGCGTCGTAGGCGCGGGTGAAGTCGAACACCACGCCATCGGCAAACCAGTCGCCTTCCCAGCCGGGGTTCCAGCCTTCCACGAGCACGTGATCAAAGCCGTGCGCTGCCGCAAAGTCGATGTAGCGCTTCGCGTTTTCAGTCGTTGCCCCGTGCCGCGGCCCCGGCTCCCAGGTTGACTTATCGAGGTGCATTTCCCACCAGATGCCCACATATTTGGCGGGCTGAATCCAGCTTGTGTCTTCGATTTTGTTCGGCTCGTTGAGGTTGAGGATGAGGTAAGATGTAATCAGATCACCGGGCCGGTCGGCTACCTGCAGGGTGCGCCAGGGCGTTACGGCCGGGGCCTGCGTGCGCACGCGGATGCCGTCGGCCCAGGGCATGAGGTTGGCTTTCAGGGTGTAACCGGCCACGCGTTCGAGCGTCATGGTGCTGTAGTTGGTGAGCGCCGCTTCGTGAAAGCTGAGGTAGAGGTCGTCTGCCGTGCGCATGGTGAGCGGGGTATGCACGGTGTCGACGGCGGCGAGCGGGGTGTTTTCGGTGAGGTATTCGAACCGGTTCCACTGATAGGCGCCTATCCACCAGCTTTCGTGATTGCCGGTGAGGGCGAACTCGGTAAGCTCATCATCAATCAGGATTTCCGTGAGGTTGGGCTGCTCCGGAAATTCGTACCGAAAGCCGAT
Organism: Cyclonatronum sp.; assembly: GCF_022565315.1. Lineage (NCBI taxonomy): Bacteria > Pseudomonadati > Balneolota > Balneolia > Balneolales > Cyclonatronaceae > Cyclonatronum > Cyclonatronum sp. The sequence goes on from NZ_JAIUMX010000089.1 coordinate 11,235, forward strand.
GCCGTCGTCATACAGCCGGAACACGATGTCGAGGCGCCGTGCCTGCGCATCCTGCTGCTGCAGCTGTACCCGCAGCTCGTTGTAGTGGTTTCGGATGAAGCGCTTCTCGCCCCAAACCTGCTCCCAGGTTTCATCGAAGGTTGAGCTTTGATGACCGATGACGGCAAAATTACCGTCGAGATCGGGCGCACCGGCCAGCTTAAAGCCGAGTTTGGAAGGCAGAATCAGCGGCTGACCCAAACGGCCGAGGGTGTACTGCGGCGCACCGTTTTCGAGGGTGAACTGCAATTGCAGCACGTTTTCGGGGGAGCTGATTTGCAGGGGCTGTGCTTCGGCCCGGTTTTCGGGCAGCACGGCCGCGAACGCAAGGCACAAAAGGATGCTCAGGAGGATCATAATCACATGTTTATGTTGTCAGGAAAAAGCCGGATGCACGGTTTTAGCGTGTCCGGCAGGATTCAAAAAATCAATAATCGAATATACGGGTTATCTTTTATTCCCGCCCGAAATAAGCCCGGCTGTACGACCCCAAAACTTGGTAACTCCTGACCTGCGCAGCCTAATACCGGCTTACCAGCTGATTCCATGCGCCATTTTTTTAGGGGGAAACTCCGTGCGCATCACGGTCTTTCGTGCCGGTACAAAACACCCGGACCTGCGGCACAGCCCGTGCTTTTCAGCCTGCGCCGCCCGCCTGCTTTTCTCCGGCCTTCATGCCGGCGAGGCGGCCGCTCACCCAGGCCCAGTAAAAATTGAACCCGCCGATGCGGCCAAATACGTCCGTAATTTCGCCGCACAGGTACAGGCCGGGGTGCAGCCGGCTCTCCATGGTAGCGGGGTTGATTTCCTCAAGGGGCACGCCGCCGCCGGTTACTTCCGCTTTGCGGTAGCCCTCATCGCCGCTCACGGGCAGCTCACAGGCGGTGAGCAGCTTCAGCAGGCGTTTGCGCTCTTCGCGGCTGAGCTCGGCGGCCTTGCGCTCGCCCAAACCTGACCCGGCTTCTGCCGCAAGCACATCGGCCAGGCGGTTCGGCAGGTGCTGCCGCAGGATGCCCGAAACCGTAGCGCCGCCTTTGCCGCCGAGGCGCTCCTTCCAGACCTCCTCCCCTTCGCCGTCCCAGCTGACTTCATACCGCAGGCCGGCACGTTCGATGCCTGTTTTGCGGGCAAATTCCTCCCGGTAAAAGTGCGAGACATCCAGCACGGCAGGTCCGCTGTAGCCGCGGTGCGTGAACAGAAATCCGGTCCGGCTCGCCTCAAACAGGCGCTTATCGCCCAGCATCACCCGCATGCGCACGTTCAGGCTGAGGCCGCTGAGGCCTTTGTGCGCGGCGTTGGTGCTCAGCAGCGGCGTAAGCGCGGGGTACACGGGCCCCGTGAGGTGACCGTGCGGCTTCAGGAAGCGGTGCCCCATACCATCGGTGCCAATCGTAGGCACCGAGAGTCCGCCGGTGGCCACAATCACGGCATCCCCCGTTACAACTTCGCCGGAAACCAGCCGAACCTGCCAGCCGGGATGCAGCGGCTCAAGAGCCTCAGCCGCGCACTCGTACCGGGTTTCCACTCCGACATCAAGGGCGCGCTGCAGCAGCAGATCGCGGACCTCCTTCGCGGAGTTGCTCACCGGAAACCATTTGTTCGAATCCTCCTCGCAGGCGAGCTGAAGACCAAGCTCATCGGTAAACCAGCGCTTGCAGCCGGCAACCGACCAGGTTTTGAAGATTTTTTTGAGGATGTTGGGGGATGAAGCCGTGTGATAATCCTGCAAGGTGGCTTTCACCGGCAGCACGTTGCAGCGGGTACCGCCGCTCATCAGAATTTTCTTGCCTGCCTGTTTGGTGCGCTCGAGCAGCAGCACCTGAGCGCCCTGCTCAGCCGCGAAAATGGCGGCTGTGAGGCCGGCCGCACCGGCGCCTAAAACCAGAAGTCTGCGCTGCATCAGAAAGGATGTGAGGTTTGGGATGCCATCACCCTACACCCGCTTTTTGAGTATAACTGCGCTGTTCGGGTGCATGGCACAGACCCCGCTTTCATCCATCCGGGCATTGATGGCAAAGAGCAGCTCCGCCTTGCCGTAGCCTTCGGGCCGCGGCTGATACATTTTGGTGCCGGTGTTAAAAACCACCAGGCAGGCTTCGTCGCCGAGCCAGCGCTCAAAACCGAAAACCTGATATTCATCGTCGGTAATGCGGGTGCGGTACTCGCCTTTGGCAAGCTCGGGGAAGGCTTTCCGGAGGGCGATGAGCGTGCGGTGCAGCGCGTGCATTCGGTGGTCGAAGCCGTACGACTCCGGCGCGCGGCCGGCTTCGTTCGGGAAAACGGCTTCGGCATCGTACTTCAGCTCCGGCCACACCATCGGCTTGCGGTTGCAGGGATCGTTGGGGCCCCACATGCCGGCCTCGTCGCCGTAATAAATGCCGGGCGAGCCGATGTAGGTCAGCTGAAACACGACCATCAGTTTTTGGATGAGGCGGGCCGTATCGTCAGGGCGGCCGGTTTTGTAGGCGGGATTCACCATTTTGGCGCGCTCGTAGTACTCGCTCCAGTTGCGCATGGTGAAGAGTTTGGAATTGACGATGCGGGATGCGACCCGGTCGGTATCGTGGCTGCCGAGCAGGTTGTGCATCACGTGCGTAACCTCGTGCGGGTAGGCTTCACGGAGCACGCGGAGCTTGGTGTCGAGTTCGGTCGGCAGGGCGTCGCTGCCGTCTTTGATGAAATACTCGGAGAGGGCGAACGCGAAGTTGTAGTTCATCACCGCGTCGAATTCGTCGCCTTTGAGGTAGGGCACCTGCTTTTCGGGGGCATCGATCACCTCGGCCAGCAGGTAGGCCTCCGGGTTGATGCTGCGAACGTGCTTGCGCCATTTTTTCCAGAAGGGATGCTTCACACAAAAAGCCACGTCGAGGCGCCAGCCGTCCACGCCTTTGCTGAGGTCGCCGTTGCCGAGCGGATCCATCCAGCGGCGGGTGATGTCGAAGATGTACTGCCGCGGCCCGGCGGTGATGCCGGCGCGGTTCTGCATGATTTCGGGCAGCTCTTTGAAGCCCCACCAGGTTTTGATATGCGTGCTGCCGTCTTCGGTTTCGTCGGCCCACTTTTCGACCTTCATCCAGTCGCTGAAGGCCGATTCCCGCTGCTTCTCTACCAGATCCAGATACACCCAGCTGTTGAGGCCCATGTGGTTGAACACGCCGTCGATCACCAGCCGGATGCCCCGCGCGTGCAACTCTTCGATGATGCGCAGGAAGAGCTTATCGGCGGAGGTCCACACCCAGGTTTTGGGGTCGTGCGGGGTTTCTGTGGCGATGAGGGCGCGGTCGCCCTCCGGGTCGGGCCCGAAATTGGGGTCGATGTGATGGTAGGTCGCGCCGTCGTATTTATGGCTCGAGGGCGCTTCAAAAAGCGGATTGAAATAGATGGCTTCAACGCCCAGATCCTGAAGGTAATCGAGGCGGTCGAGCACGCCCTGCAGGTCGCCCCCGTAGCGGCGGCGCTGAAGCGTGTCGGAGAGGTTCATGCCGTTATCCTGCTCGTAGGGCTGCCGTGCGTACCAGTCGGAGGTCCAGGGGTGGGTTTGGTACGGGGCTTCAAGGTTGTGCGGCCAGGCGTTGCGCTGATCGTGCAGCGTA
>NZ_JAIUMX010000090.1:0-14860 GCF_022565315.1 Cyclonatronum sp.
AAGCACTATGAATTACGGTGAAATCATTTCCGGTATATATGAAGGTCTTCTGAGGCAGCCACCGCAGGGTGAGGCGGCGGCCTACATTCCGGAGCTTGCGAAGGTTAACCCGGATTGCTTCGGCGTGCATCTGAGCACAACAAGCGGAGCGGAGTTTGCTGCCGGCGACAGCCTCACGCCGTTCTCGGTACAGAGCATCACCAAAGTGCTTGCCCTAACGATGGCTTTTGACCTTGAGGGCACGGCCTTATGGCAGCGGGTAGGTGTTGAGCCTTCAGGTACGCCCTTCAACTCGCTTGTGCAGCTTGAGTACGAAAACGGCATTCCGAGAAACCCGCTCATCAACTCCGGTGCAATGGTTGTCTGTGACGTGCTGATGAAGCATCTGCCGGATCCTGAGGGCGGATTTCTGAAATTTGTACAGGCACTCACGGGAGATGCCGCGATACGGTATAACCCAACGGTTGCGGCTTCAGAGCGCTCACACGGCTACCGGAATGCCGCCCTCATCAACCTTATGAAATCATTTGGAAACATTTTGTACGAACCGGAGCGGGTGCTTCAGTTCTATTTTATGCAGTGCGCCCTTGAAATGAACTGCCGTCAGCTTTCCCGCACCTTTTTGCTGTACGCAGGGCATGGCCGGGCCCCGGCTGACGGCCGGCAGGTGCTTTCAGTGAGCAAAACCAAGCGCATCAATGCTATCATGCAAACCTGCGGTTTTTATGATGAGTCCGGTGATTTCACCTTTAAAGTCGGGCTGCCCGGCAAAAGCGGAGTAGGCGGAGGTATTGCAGCCGTACACCCCGGTTTGTTTAGCGTAGCTGTGTGGAGCCCGAGGCTGAATAAAAAGGGGAACTCAGTGAGGGGCATTCAGTTTCTGGAAGAACTGACCACCCGCACAGGTTCCTCTGTTTTCTGATCCGCGTACGGCTTTGTTATTTATGTAAATTATAAGAAATCAATATGATGTGGAATGCCCCGGATTCAGCTTGACGGAGGGTTCCGCAGCTTTCAGAGACAGCTGCGCGGCTGAAGAAGCACACTGTGCCTTTGAGAGGGTTCCGCCGCTTGGTACTTATCCTGATGTGGTATTAACGGTATCTTTTGCTTAATATACAATATTACTAACCAGCTGTTCAGGTATAAAAGCCAGCCATGAAGATTGTTAGGGTAATAAATAAGCAGACTCGATATTTTTTTAAAATATGCCCGAAATAGACAAGAATATTAGCAGCTATATCCCAAAAGTAATGCAGCAGTCACAGATGTACGCTGTTATTGCTACAGACATGCAGGGGTGTTTTATTTATGTGAACAACTGCTTTAAGCAGCGGTTCAGGCATATAAACGCGCATTTTGAAGGGCAGCCGTTCAGCCACAGTATTCATCCGGAAGACAACCCCAAAGCTATGCGCGCCGCTGAGCAATGCATCCGGAATCCCGGCAGCCCGGTTATCGTTACGCTGCGGAAACCCGGGCCTGAGCCAGGCACCTTCATTATGACTCGCTGGGAGTTTTCCCTGATTACAGATAATGACCAAAATCCGCTCGGTATTCTTGCGGTTGGGCACGATGCAACCGAAGAGGAAATCAACCGGCAACAGCTTCAGGAATCAAAGCTCCGGCTTCGGGCGATTCTCGACAGCACGACAGACAGCAACCTGCTGATCAGCTCTGATTATAAAATTTTATCCTTCAATAAGGCAGCATGGGAAGCATCAAAGCTGGTTTTTGGTAAGCCTGTTTATGAGGGGGCGGATATTTTTGAGTTTGTGTTGCCGGCTGACAAAGAAGATTTTTTAAGAGATTCCGCACTGGTTTTGAAAGGTATTTCCTCTGCACACGACAGGCAGATAAACGGCTATTGGTTTCAGTTCCGGTACTACCCCGTGTATGATAAGGCTGGCAGCATAACGGGCTTCACCCTTAATACAACTTTTATTGACGAGCGCAAAAAAGCAGAGGAGTACCGCCGCGCCCTGCTTAGAAGTCTGCCCGACGATCTTTACGTAATACGTACCGACGGAGTAATAACCGATGCGCGGGTAAATCAGCAAAGCGGAAATTTCCGTGAAGCAGGAATTACCGGAAAACAGCTGGATACCCTGTTTGAAAGTAATACGTCCGAAAATCTGATGCTCCAGGTAAGGGCCGCTGTTGCTGAAAACCGACCAGGAGAGCTCGCATTTTCCGTTTTTAAAAACGGAGAAAACCACCATTACGAAGCGCGTATTTCCCCGTTTGAAACCGATAAAGCCATGGTGCTGCTTCGTGATGTGAGCCAAAGGGTGCGGGCGGCAGAGGAGCGCGAAAAAGTTGCACGCTATATGGCGCAGGTAAGCAGGAATGCCCCGGGCGTAATTTATCAGTACCGGCTAAGGCCCGACGGCAGTTCTTATTTCCCTTTCGCAAGCGAAGGGATTTTCAAGCTGTTTGATGTAAGCCCAGAACAGCTCGAAACCGATGCCATGCATGTGCTGCAACATATTCATCCCGACGATCAGCAGGCGTATCACGAATCGGTGCGCGCATCGGCGCAAAGCCTGGAAAACTGGGAGCATACCTTTCGGATTATTCATAAGTCGGGCAGGGAAATCTGGCTTGAGGGCAAATCTACCCCGCAGCGGGAGGCTGACGGCAGTGTGGTCTGGAATGGCTACATCCATAATGTTACCGAGCGAACCCTGGCCGCCGCCCGCCTCAACGAATCGAAAGAAGCGCTTCGCAAAAGCGAGGCCAAATACCGGAAAATGGTAGAGCTGCTATCCGAGGGCATCATTGTGCATGAAGTTGCTGAGCAGAATCCCATTTCAGAATGCAATGCATCCGCTGCCCGCATACTGGGCCTTACCAGAGAGGAACTCCTGTACCTTACTTCATTTGATTCCCGCTGGGATGCCCTCAACGACGACGGCACGCCGGCCCGCCCGGAAGACCATCCTTCGGTTATCACCATGCGAACCGGCGAGCCCGTGCGCAATGCCATTATGGGCGTTAGAAAACCTGACGGCGATCGGGTCTGGATACTGATTAACAGCGAACCCATCACCGATCCGAAAACCCAAAAGCCCCGGCAGGTGCTGGTTTCTTTTACCGATATAACCGAATTCCGCTACGCAGAAGACGAAATCAAAAAAAGCGAGCAGCGCATGCGCAACCTGCTCGAACTGCAAACCTGCTACGTGATTCGAACCGATATTAAAGGGCGTTACACCTATGTTAACCCCAAATATCTGGATAGCTTCGGACATTTATATCCCGAAAGCGGAAGTGAAAAACCGGCATATCTTGGTGCCGACTCCCTCGATTCGATCATTCCGGAAGACTGGCCAAAGGTTTATCAGGTAATCCAAAACCTGATTGCCGAACCCTCAAAAGTGATTCAGGTTGATATTCGTAAACCGCTGGAAAACGGCGAAATTGCCTATACCCTGTGGGATTTTAGCACCATATCAGGCAGAGACGGGCATATTCATGAAATTCAGTGTGTCGGCATCGATTATACCGACCGGAAGGAGCAGGAGCGCATTATCGAGGAAAGTGAACACAAGCTGCAGCAAACCATTGAGTCCATCCCGGATCCCATGCTGATTTTCGATGAGGATTTCCGCATTCAGTTCGTGAATGAAAAATTTGAGGAGCTCTACGGCTATACCGAACAGGAAGTGCTGGGCAAAACCATGGATTTTCTGATTGATGAAAAGTACAGTGAAGGTCACCGCCTAAAACAAGAGCGCTATCTTAATGAAGGCGGAAAAAATGTAAGGATGGATTTCTTCCTGCCAACAAGCGGCAAAGGCGACAAAGAAATTGTCGTTAATGCGAGCCTCAACACGTTTTTAGCCGGCGGGAAAAAATCCATCATTGTAATTCTGCAGGATGTAACCGAGCTGAAAATGCGGCAGGACATCATCCTTCGCCAAAATGAAACCCTGCGGAAAATTGCATGGAAGCAGTCGCACGAGCTCCGCAGGCCTGTGGCCAATATTCTGGGGCTGTGCAATATTTTTGATGAGTTCCAGGACAAATCGCCCGCTGAGCAGCAGAATGTGATCACCTGGCTGCAGCAGTCGGTTCAGGAGCTTGATACCATCATCCGTGAAACGGTAAAACAGGCAAACGAGAGCGAGTTCAGCCTCCGCCCGCCGGAAGGTTACAGAGGCTGATACCTCACACGTCTTCTCAGTAGTAAAAAAAGTTGTGTTTTGTTTTTAGGGTGATGGCTTCACGGCAGCACATCACCCCGTGCTGTACAAAATTTTTGAGCGCTATTCTTCGAGGGTTCCGGGCAGGTAGATTTCATAGTCGAGCCGCTCTTTTTCGAGGCGGACCATCTCCCGTACATTCCGCAACAGCTCCTGCGCATCGTAAACAATGCCGTCTTTGATGGTGTAGCGCACGCCGCCCCGGCGCTCCGGCCGGTTATCCGCGCTGATGCGCAGCACGCCGGTGCCGTACAGCACTTTGAGGTCTTCGAGGGGGTTGCCGTTCACCAGCACGAGGTCGGCAAGCTTGCCCGGCTCTACGGTTCCGATTTCGCCGGCCATGCCCAAGGCTTCGGCCCCTTTGAGCGAAGCCGATTGCAGCACCTCCAGCGGATGAAAACCTGCCTCACGCAGCATCTCCAGCTCCCGGATGAAGCCAAAACCGTAAATCTGGAAAATATAGCCGGAGTCAGAGCCGGTTGCCACGCGCCCGCCCCGGTTTTTGTAGTCGTTCACGAAAGCCATCCACCGCCGGTAGTTATCCTTCCACAATACCTCCTGCTCGATGCCCCAGTTGAACCAGTAGGAGCCGTGCGCGATACGGTTGGGCTGGAAGAACTCCCAGAGCGAAGGCAGGGTGTAGTCGCGGTGCCACTCGGCGGTGTAGGCACGCATCAGGTCGCGGTTGGCGTCGTAGATATTGAAGGTCGGCACCAGGGTGAAATCGCGGTCGAGCAGGGTTTGCATCACATATTCGTAGCGCGGCGTACCGGGACCCGCGGCCTGCGCCCAGAGCCGGCCGGCTTCTTCGAAGCGGTGCTGCTCGTTCATGTAGTTGTAGTCGAGGCGGTAGTGCTGTATGGTGCGGTCCTGAAAAAGGGCTTCGGGCAGGCCGTACCAGTGCTCCATGGTTGTGAGGCCGAGCGCAGAGGAATCCAGCACGTTCATCCAGGCCACATTCAGCTGTGCGTGATGCGCCGCCGAGCCAAGACCGTGCCGGTTGGCCTCTTCCAGGGCCGCGGCCATGAGGTCGGGCCTGAGTCCGAAAAACTTGATGCCGTCGCCGCCCTGCTGTGCCAGCTGCCGCACCCAGCCGCGCGCCTGCTCCGGCGTAGTGATCGGCCCCTGATGGCCCCGCCCGAAGCTCAGGTACACGTGCAGCCGGGGCGCGGTGATTTCGTTGCGCGCACTGCGCGCTTTCTGATGCAGCGACCACTCCAGGCCGTTGTAGCTGCCGGGATCGCGTACCGTTGTGATGCCGTGCGCCAGCCACAGTTTGAAGACGTACTCCGCCGGTGTGCCCTGCGCGCTGCCGCCCATGTGCCCGTGCATATCCACGAAGCCGGGCAGGATGTACAGGCCTTCCGCATCGATTTCGCGGGTGTTTTCATCGGCTGCGGGCCTGCGGCTTTCGTTAACCGGCACCCCGGGGTAGCCCACATTCACGATGTTGGCGATGCGGTTGCCTTCAATTACGATATCGACCGGACCCGTAGGCGGCGCCCCGGTTCCGCTGATGAGCGTGCCGCCGCGGATGATGAGCCGGGTGAAGGGCCCCTCGCCCTCACTGCGGTCAGGAGCGGGTGCAACCTGCGCAGCGGCCTGCGGAACAAGCCCGGAGACCGGAGTGAGGGAAGTGAGCATCCCCAGAAAAAGAAACAGCGGAACAAAAAGCTTCATGGCAAATTTATTTTGGATGAAAGTGCTGAAAGTTGAGGGAATATAACCGGATTTTGCTTTTGGAAAAGCTGCGGCTGTGTTTGGAATGCACAAGCGGGATAAGACCGGCGGCTTTGAATCCCGGCCGTAAAGCTCGTAACGCAACGGGCACCGGCTGTTTGCCGCGGCGTTTTTTTCGGAAAGACGCACTTCAGCCCGAAAAAAGGCCTCTTAAAGTTCCTGCTAACCTACTGCTGCACTTACAGTAACGGAAGCAGCGGCACGGCGGAATCTTGCGCTTTCTGATCTCAATCCGGCTCATTTCTTTCCCCCAAAAAAACACCATCTATTTCTGTAAATTGGTTCACCTTCATGGTAGCAGCTAACCCGTTTTAAATGTTTCAAAAGTTAAACTTTATGCTTCAGTCTGTGCCCCCTCGCCGCATTGTTCTGTTTTTGGTGTTTTTTACCATACTTCTCATGCCTTTTCATTCCGGCACGTCTCAGCTCGCTGCACAGAGCGGCTTTGCTGAAAACGCCGGTTCCAAACCGGGCACCGCCCTGTTGCAGCAGGCGCGGGATACCGGAGAGATTTATGTAATCGTGCATTTTGCGGCTTCATTCAGTGCCGAGGCTATCGAAAGCCGGCCGCAGCGTGCGGCGCAACTCACAGCAGTTGCGGTGGTACGCGATGGCCTGCTTGCCCGGCAGCAGCAGGCGGTACTTCAGCTCAACCGTACCTACCGGTACATTCCGCATGTGGCCATAACAACCAATGCAGCCGGTCTTGAAGCCCTGCTTGCCGATGAGCAGGTGCTCGGCGTTTATGCCGATCTTACCGCAAGCCGGCAGATGGATGTGAGCAACGGCATCATAGGTTCACCGGCAGTCTGGAACTCCGGCTATACCGGCACAGGAACCGTAGTTGCCGTACTTGATGACGGCTTTGATTCTGAGCACCCGCACTTCAGCGGGCGGGTTGCCGGAGAGGCCTGCTTCTCAACCAACGCCGGAGGGCGCACCTCACTGTGCCCGGAGGGTCAGCCGGAGGTGATCGGGGAAGGAGCTGCCGGTGCCTGCGCAAACTGCGATCACGGTATTCATGTAGCCGGTATTGTTACCGGAAGCGGAACCAACGCCGGGCGTGACATTAAAGGCGTCGCAAAAGATGCAGGGGTGCTTGGCATTCAGGTTTTTGGCGTTAATGAAAACAATGAAACAGACGCCAGGTTTTCCGACATCATAAAAGGGCTCGAATGGACACTGGACCAAAAAATAGAAGAAAATCTGAATGTTGTTGCAGCTAACATGAGTCTTGGAGGGGGCCGGTTTTTTAATATTTGTGATGCTTCATTACCGGCACTTAAAGATATTGCTGATTTGCTTACACAGGCGAATATCGCCGTTATCGCAGCCTCGGGGAATGATGGTTTTACCGACTCAATGTCCATCCCGGCCTGTATTTCAAGCATTATCTCTGTGGGGAATACCGAAACCGGGAAATATGCAGGTACGGTTTTGGATCGTGTAAGGAGCACATCAAACACAGCCCCCTTTCTGGACTTGTTTGCACCGGGGCAGATCATCGAATCTGCTGTAAACAACGCAGCCTATGGTGCCAAAGGCGGAACTTCTATGGCAGCACCGCACGTAGCCGGTGCCTGGGCGCTGATACGGCAAAAGTACCCAAACGCGCCCGTTGTTACCGTTTTGCAGATGCTGCAGGACACAGGCGTACAAATCACTGACACCCGGAATAATATCAACCTGACTTTTTCGCGCATTCAGGCGGATGATGCCATGCTCGGAGCGCCTGTTATCTCAGCGGGTTTGTCTCACACAAGTTTCAGAGCTACAGCAAACAGCAGCTACAGCCTCAGCCTGACCCTTCAAAATACGGGTGAGCGCATGCTTCAGGCACAGCTTACCGATGTGCCGGGCGGAGGAAGTCTGCGCATGGCAGCTCACCCGCATCATGCTCTGCAACAAAGCGCGAACCGGCAGGGTGTGCTGCCCGCAGGAGGTGAGGCTTCGCTGTCGGGAAACCGGCTGACGCATCACATCAGCGGCCTGAGCGGGACCCCGCTGCACGGGCTTCATGCCGGATTGCCGCACGAACCGCAGCAGTGTGCCATGCCGGTAGCCCCGCCTTTCTGGAACAGCCGCAGCGGTGTGCTCGATTATATCTGGACGAATGATCCCCCGGGGAATCTGTACGGGAGTAATCTTCGCGGCAACGAAGCCTTTGCCCAGCATTTCCCGATTGCTGAACCAATCTTGTTAAAGGGGATAGATGTGCTGATCGGCAGGAAAGCCGGCTCTGCTGGCACGGCTCTGTTTCAGGTGCTGGATTTTAACTCCAAAAGCGTTCTGAAATCTGTTTCAGTGCCCATGGATGAGTTGCCGGACGGCTTTTCGAGATCCCATATCCCGTTCCCCGAGCCCCTCACCGCAGATGCAGATATCCTGGTTGTGCTTGATGTCACTGGGTTTGATACCCATGATCCGCCCGCTTACGATTTTGTGCTGCTTTCCTCCATCATTGGTGATATCAGTGCGCCTGCTGAGCCTACGCAGATCCGTGACGAATCCGGCTGGCGAACCGGTTTTATGCATGAAATCGGTTTTTTCCTGTGCACCGATACTCAGCCGGGCTTCACAATTAGTTACACGGCTACTTCTGCAAATATAGCCGAAAACGAGGCGGAGCAGATTCAGCTTACCCTGAACATGGGCGATGTTAACCCCGGTACCTACGAACGCACCCTGCAAATTTACTCCAACGATCCTCTGAATCCGGTTTATGAAATTCCGGTTACTGTGCAGGTAGAAGAAAGCTTTGCAGGAACCTTTGAGGGGCCTGATGAAGCCTGGCGCTTTGTTGGTTCGCCCGTGGCGGGTGCCACTTATGCGGAGCTGCTGGCTCCGGTATGGACACAGGGCTCCGCCGGTTCTGACGCACCAAGCGGCGACCCGACCGTGCTTTTTTACAACGGAAGTGCTTTTGTACCGGTAGCCGATCTTGCTGAGGAAATGCCGGCCGGTGCGGGGCTTGCGGTGTATTTTTTCGGAGCGGACAACATCTCACAGCCGGATGTAATTACCTGGCCTAAAGTACTGCCGCTCAACGGATTTGAGCATCCGGGCGATGTGGACGTAAGTCCGCTGCTCAATCAGGGTACGGAGGTTTTCACCCTGCTTGGCAACCCTTTCAGTGAGCCAATAAGCTACGACGGCTTCATCCCGCCGGCACTGCCCGGTTCAAGCGGAATTGGTGACGTTATTTATGTTTATGACCACAATTTTAACCCTGACCCCTTCGCTGAGCCGGATCAGTCAGGCGGCTTGGCTGCCGGAGGCGGGTACAGGGCCTGGAACGGACTTGCGGGCAGCCTTGCAGGCGGTGAAATAGGGGCGTTTCAGTCGTTCTTTGTGTACAGTACCACAACGGGCGGATCCTCGCTCACGATTCCGCAAACGGCGCGGGTACCGGCAGGCGGAGAAACGCGGCCGCAGTCAGATCCGGTGCTGCAGCTTGGGGCGAGAGTGAACGGCCGTGAAGCCGACGACCTCTGGCTTAGCTTCAGCGATACCGGAAGCTTTAGCAGAAACCCGAAAGACGCGGTGATGCTGTGGCCGCTCGACTACGCCCCGTTCCTGGTGCTCTACACCCTGCCACAGACTGATGCGGATGCGGATACTGCCCCTGACGCCCTCACCATCAAAAACCTGCCTTCCGAAACAGACGAAAGTATTTCACTGCCGCTGTTCATTCAGGCCTGGCAGCCGGGTACTACCGGTTGGCAGCCGCTTTCGGGTGATGCGGAAATGAAGTGGCTGCATACCGAAACCCTGCCCGAAAATCATGATTTCGTGCTGGAAGACCTTCACACCGGCACACGCATCAATCTGCGTGACAACCCGGCTTACAGCTTTTATCTCGATATGGGGGCAGGGGGACGTACTGCGGCACTGCCGCCTGACCCGCGCCAAAACAAAACCCTTAAAAAGGTAGTAGTGCCGGCAGCCGGCCTCACCGCTGAAGGCGCGCGCTTTTTACTGCACATCGATCCGCAGCCGCTGTCAGACACGGAAACGCCCTCAGACCTGCCGGCAGAGGTACAGCTTTCGCAGAATTACCCCAACCCGTTCAATCCGGCAACGGTAATCAGCTATGCGCTGCCGGCGCCGGCAGATGTGCGTCTTGAAGTCTTCAACGTGCAGGGGCAGCGGGTTGCGGTGCTTCAACAGGGCAGGCAGGCGGCCGGTATGCATCAGGTGCAGTTTGATGCGTCAGCCCTCAGCAGCGGACTCTACCTTTACCGGCTGCAAACAGGAGAGACGGCCATCACCCGTAAAATGATGTTCCTTAAGTAAGTGGTTTCAGCTAAAAGCAGCTGAAACCGGCAAGATGCAGCGCGTCTATCCTAACGGTCTGTTTTGAATACATCTGAGCAGCCTGCTATGTTTACAGGCGTCATCATTTTAAAAAAACCTCATAATGAGGCGCTAAAGGGCTGTTTTGCTGAGTGAAAGTTATTGTAAAAAATATGTTTACAATCTTGTTCGTATGGTCGTTAGGGTGTATAATGATAATTCGTTTAACTTTTAATATTTACTTAATTAACCTATGAAGTTTACAGAAAGGAAATTATCCTTTGCCGATGGGTATTTTATATCAGCATTCGGCCTGCTGTGTCTGATTCAGATGCTATGGATTGTAAATCCTGTGCATGCTCAATTCATGGATAACCGTTCTTTTGGCCTGGGCGTGTATGCCGGCACAACCGGAATTGGTGGTGAAGCTGCAACAAACATCAGCAACGACTTCACGTTTCGCCTTGGGTTTTCTGCCTTTGGTCTGAATGTGTCAGAAACGGTTGATGATGACCCGTCAATGGATATAGACGGCAAAATGCGGCTGAACAGTTTATCAGCACTGGTAGATTATTTCCCGGTAAACGGCCGCGGGTTTAAGCTTACTGCCGGCCTGATTTACCACAACCTTGATGTTAGTGCTGATGCGATTCCGATTGAATCGTACACTATGAATAAAGGGCGTGATAACGAAAGAACTTTTGCTCCGGAACGCCTGGGTTCCTTATCCATGAATCTGGAATACCCGAATAAATTAATGCCTTACCTGGGCTTAGGGTTCGGCAATATGGTGAGTACAGGTTCCCCGCTTACATTTATGTTTAATCTTGGCCTGATGTACAGTGGTGCGCCCAAACTTACAATGGAAGGAGAAGGGATGATAGCTCCGACCGTCGATCATGCTATCAGTATTCAGGAAGGTCTGAATGTTTTTAACTGGTACCCGGTAATGCAGGTAGGACTTAGCTACCGCATTCGTTAATAATCGATTACGAACGAACCCGGCTTTCAGAGCCGGCTGTGTTTCGCAAATTTGCTTCAACCAAACAAAATAACAGGACAGCCCCGCTGCTGCCGGTATGAAACCATGAGCCTTTACAGGGGCAGACAGTCGGGAATAATTCTACATATCGCTTTAAAAATGAAAACAAAACTATCTGTTATAATTCTTTTCCTTACGCTTGCTGCTATGGCCTGCGATACGGCAAAGCTGACCGACGCTATCGATAACTTCGCGCCGGTAATCGGGCTTGAGCCCATCAACACAACCGGGGTGGTACAGCTTTCTGATGCGGCTACCGGTGATCTCATTACAGCCCGTACTACAGTAAGCTTTGAAAGCTTATCCGGCGGCTCAGTAATCGATATGTACAGCGACCCGCTGCTAAGCGTGCGCGTGAACAACGGTTTTGTAAACTTTGGGGTCTCCAACGATCTTGAGCCTTCCGAAGACAACCCGGTACGTGTACGGATGCGCTTTGAAGCAAACGGATATCAGACACTCACCCGCCGTTTTCTGCTCACAGAAACCGGCACATCAGACTTCACAGCCCGTATGGTTCGCACAAGCAACCCGCCATCAGGAGTGATTATTGGCACCGGTTCCGGCGGCAACAGTTCCGAAAGTGGTGAAGTAGAAGGCGATGTTGTTATCCGCCCAAGCGGCCCTACAGGTAGCGGAGTAAATCCGACTTCACCCGAAACGGAAGTGAAAATTGCTCAGGGGTCAATACTGACCGATGCAAGCGGCGCGGTGCTTACCGGTGCCCTTACCGTATCGACACAGTTCTATGATCCAACTGTAGGTCAGGCGCTGAATGCCCTGCCAGATGAGTTAAGAGATGCAGCTGAATCAAGAAACGGCCTTGTGCTTACTGCAGCTGAAATGAGCATTACCGATGCTTCAGGCCGCCGTGCTGCCCGCATTGGTACAGGTACTGCCGGAAGACCATTGCCGGGCAACGCAGTACTGAACAACGAAGAGGCACCGGGCGATGAGTACCTCATTGAGTTTGTGCTGCCGAATGAAGTTGTTGAAGAGTACCTGCAGGTGCTTCAGCTGGCTATTCTGAATGCCGAAGAGGATGGAAGCTTTGAATTTATAGATCTTACTGAGCTTATTGGCACAATCGTGACTGTAGCTCCGGCTGAAACGGAAGGCTACACCCTTATAAGCATTCAGATGAACAGCGAGCTGCCGTTTCAGTACATGCTGCTTGCCGGGCTAGACGGCCTTGTGTGCAGCGGCGTAATCAATGTTAACCGCAATGGTAACAGCGGCTCGCTTAGTTTCGAAGCTTCACAGAACGGTGCGTTTTATTCCGGCAGTATTTTGCAGGGGCGCAACAGCATAACGGTTCAGGGCATTCTTCCCGGTTCATACAAGGTTTCCGTTAATGCCGCACAGAGCACTGCAACCATCGAGTCACATGATTTTTGCCAAAACGGAGATGTTACGGTAGATCTGCCTGCTCCACCACCAAACACAATAGATGCCACCGTTGATCTTGTGCTCCAGTGTACCAACCCTTCTGAGCGCCTGCGCGTAACTTCTATACCAGGGGCAACGGTACAGTATCGTGCCGAAGGTGCCCCCTCCGGAACAATCTGGCGGACCGCAACCGGCCTTGAATTTGACTACAACCCGGCAAGTCAGGCCCTTCGCGGCGGTACATTTGTGATGAACAGCGTACTGAAGGATACCTCCTACGATGTGAAGATTCTGTACGATACAGAAACAGAAGAGGGCGTCGTAACGGTAACCGGGGAGCGCTTTACCCATACCGAGATTATCGACAGTGATATCTGCGGATAATTTTTCCTGACCCAACCCTTTGGTTTCGTTAATTAACTGCCAAAAGGTTTGTACGAGATGCGAAAAAGGCAACAGACCTGTGAATGGTCTGTTGCCTTTTTTTATGTGAGGGTAGTTACGTTCATAAATAACAAAGCTGAGTCAGCCAGATATTTTAATTGCTTCACCGGTTGACGGCAGGGCATTATGAGCTGCTGGCAGCATGCAAAATTAAATATCTGATCACAGTTTGGTACTTGTTCCGGCCTAACTCAGGGGCGTGTGCTGATGAAGCTGAGCCCCTCACCAAAACGTCGAGGTGGTATCAGTGTTGGTTTATGATTATTCAAAAATAAATAACATATTCTTTATAGGCTGGACTATGGGGCTTGCCTGCTTAATAATTTTTTTGAATCTCAAATCTAAGACTGATGAATAGAAGAGCTGCTTTAACTGCTTTAGTGATTATGCTTGCCTCTATGGCCTGTGATTCGGCAAAACTGACCGACGCCATTGATAACTTTGCACCGGTAATCGGGCTTGAGCCCGTCAATACAACGGGTGTGGTGCAACTCACTGATGCGGCAACCGGAGAGCTGATAACGGCCCGCACAACGGTTACTTTCGAGAGCCTTTCCGGCGGTTCAGTAATTGACATGTACAGCGACCCGCTGCAAAGCGTGCGTGTGAACAACGGTTTTGTAAACTTTGGGGTCTCAAATGACCTTGAGCCTTCAGAAGACAATCCGGTTAGGGTTCGCATGCAGTTTTCGGCACCCGGCTACAAGGCTATAACCCGTAGTTTTGACCTTACTGAAACGGGAACCTCAGAATTTTTTGCCAGGATGGTTCGCACCAATAACCCGCCACCGGGGGTCGTATTCAGAACCGAAAGCGCGGGTAACAGCTAGGCAAATGGCGAAATCGGCGAAGATCTCGTCATTCGGCCCGGCGGCATGCCCGGCAGCGGTCTGAATCCCGATTCCCCTGAAGTTAGCATAACACTATCACAGGGAACGCGGCTAACCGATGCACTTGGAGTCCCGCTTACCGGTGTTTTAACCGTGGCAACAGAGTATTATGACACAAGTGAACGTGATGCAATGATTGTACTCCCTGAGACATTCAGGGAAGTAGCTGAAGATCTGAATGCTTTGGTGCTTGGTGCTGCATCAATGCGCATAACAGATGAAACAGGGCGATCAGCTGACAGGCTGAGCAGTGCGAGTGCCGGGAACGCTGCACGTCTTAATAACAGCGGTGAGCATGAAGAAGAAAGCCCGTTAGAATTATTCTTTTCAGTTTCAGAATCGCTTCTTGATGAATTCTTCGCCGGAAATATGGAACTGTACCTTGCCCTGTTTTATGACGATGATCAGGAAGGTGCAGCGAGACCCGGTGACGTACCGGTTTCTCAGGCAGGGTATGAAGTCAGGCAGGTGAACGTTAAGCGCACAACAGATAATCAGAACCCGGCTGTAATCCCTGCAGGTGTGGTAGTTACATTGCCCCTCAATGAATCCAACATAAGGATTCCCGAAAGGCCGGATACCGGTCGCTTAGGACTTGTTTATGTGTTTTTTCCTATCGCAAATTTAACGGCACCAACTTCGATTGGTTTGTTTCAGTCCTCTGGTCAAATTATTAACGGAACCATCAATGTTGATCGCAACGGCCATACAGGGATACTTTTGGTTCAGGCTGAACGACACGGCCGAATTACACCCGCAATTATTTCCGCGGGCCAAAGCAGTTCTATCAGTACGTTTCTACCGGGTTTCTATAGTCTGACGGTTTCAAACCCCGCAGAAGTAATAAACAA
>NZ_JAIUMX010000091.1:0-14834 GCF_022565315.1 Cyclonatronum sp.
CTCTTAATTTGCTTTCCGGCACCTTAGAAGTTTAAGGTGCCGGGCTTGCTTCATCCCCGCGCAGCTCTCTCACCCACGCCATCATTACGCGATAGGCTTCATTCCGTACCGGCTCTCGTGAGAGGATTAGGTCGTGCATGCCGTTTTCGATTTCGGCAAGCCGGAGGTCAGGGCTGCGCAGGTTTCCGGCTCCGGCTTTGATGTGGGCCACATTCAGCACCGAATCGCCGGTAAATAGCACATCGCTCAGTTCATTTTCCGGCACGGTTTTGTCGGAGTGCATCACCAGAACAGGCACATCAATTTCCAGTCCGCGGGCTACCCGCCTGTGCCCCTGCCGGATGGCGCGGATCCACCCGTAATTGAGGCGTACGCCCGAGCCCTTCCATTCGGTATTGAAATCCCATTCCCCCTGCTCGCCGGCGTAAATGCTTGCGCCATAAAATCCGGGTTCGCCTTCCGGGGTAAGCTTGTCGGGGTTGGAACCTCCGCGCCAGGCAATAAAAGGAATTGCAAAACGCCGCATAAAGAATCCCGCGTTAAAATCAAAAAACGGGCTGTTCAGCAGCAGCGCATCAAACAAACCCATGCCCTTACGGTCAGCGGCGTAAAGCGTTGTAGTTAAGCCGCCGGTTGAGTGCCCTTTCAGCACGATCTGTGAGGCACCGGCTTCACGGATGTAGTTCAGGCCGAGGTCCAGATCAGCATAGTACTCGCTGAGATCCCGCACGTTGGTTATTTTCTGATGCGGACGCCAGGAGCGTCCGTATTTGCGTAAATCGACAGCGTAAAAATCAAGCCCCTCCGCGTTGAAGCGCTCCGCCATCTCCGCCTGGAAAAAGTAGTCGTTGAAGCCATGCACGTACAAAACAGCTTTTTCGGAAGGCTGCCCGGGATTCACAAGCCGGCGGACAAGCGTAACAACCACATCGCCCTCGTAATCGGGCTCCATTTCGAAGGTGCGCTGTTCAAACGGCTCACCCAGAACATCCGGCACCCAGCCTGCTGAAGCCTGCCTGGCGTCAGTTGTTTGCGCAGCCATCACCAGCATAAATACCAAAAAAGCCGGAATAACGGCCGTGAGAATCTTTTTTTTCATTTTTTTTAAGGATTGAAGTCTCAAAGCTGAAAATAAATTCCGGGTAAATCACGGATTTCAGGAGCTGAATCAGAGGCCATCAGGTTCAGCAAAAAACACAGCAACAACCGCGCCTTCCCTGTCTTCAAACTGCATCCGGCCTTCGACTAAGCTTACGCGGGCGGTTTGCTCAAGTGCTTTGAAGTAACGGTCTTCGACTTCCATATCGGGGCAGGCCATTTTGGTTGATGCCATCTGGGTAAAGCTCAGCTCTCTGCCCTCAGCAACCGAAAAGCCGCCGGTAAACTGATTGCAGCCCGCAAAGCCGTGCACGCGGCCTTCTTCTGCATCAAAGGTAATGCCCGGCTGCCGCAGGCCTTCCATTTCGAGCGTGAACTCTTCCCCGAACAGATTAACGAGAAGCCACGGGCTGTCAGCCAGTACTTCCTGCGTGATTTGCTCCGGCTCGGCCTGCTGCATAGATGCGGCGTCAGTAGTTTGGGTTTCGGGGCTGTCGCAGGCTGCTGCAAAAAAAAGCAGGGCCGCGAAAGCAGCAAAAATTTGAATTTTCTTCATCATTTGGTTCACTCGGCTGTTTCGGGTTGTTTGCGCAGAATGTAGAGGTCGGCAAGGTCGCCGGTAACGCGGTTTCCTTCCATATCGAGCTGGATTACCGCATTTTCAGCCACGAAGAACTGCGCCGGGCGATCTTCAACTCCGGCAAGGGTTACCGTATTGCCCGCCTCATTCCAGAAAAACTCCCCCTCAGTTACTGCCGGTGTTTCATCTTCTCCGAGATAGATGGTCGTGAGCGTGAAGCGCTCATCCTGCGTGAGTTCAAGGGTTGTGTCGATGCCTTCACAGTCTGCACAGGGGGTGATTCCGTGATAAGTGCCAAACCAGTCGAGCGATACCCGCGCATAGCTTGCAGGTGCGGGATTGGTCTGCTGCATTTCATGAAGGGCAGCGTCTGTATCAGGGGTATCTGCCGATCCGCAGCCTGCCGTTAACAGCAGGGATAGCACAACAAGAGCTAAAAGAGGTTTCATAGCCTACGTTCTTATGTTCGTATTAGAGATGATTTTATTCCATAAAAAAGGGCCGCCCCAAAGAACGGCCCCCGAAATATAAGAGGATTCACAGAATAACGCTGCAACGGATACTAAACAGCATCAAGTGCCTGACTGAGGTCCCAGATGATATCCTCATAATGCTCAACCCCAACCGAAATACGCACCAGGCTTTCTGTTATGCCGAATTCGCGCCGGTGTTCAGGGTCAACGCCGGCGTGCGTCATCGTTGCCGGATGCTCTACCAGCGACTCGGTGCTGCCAAGACTCACGGCAAGTTTCATAAGTTTGAGGGCGTTCAGAAAGCGGAAGGCTTCCTTCTCTCCGCCGTCGATCTCGAATGACATCATGGCACCGGGAGCATCGTACTGCCGGTCGTAAATTTCGCGGGCAGGCGAGCCTTCGGGAATAAGCCCAAGGTAGTGCACCTTGTTTATTTTGGGATGCCCGCTGAGGAAACGCGCTACTTCCTGCGCATTCCGACACTGCTGTTCCATCCTGATTTTGAGGGTTTCGAGGCTGCGCATCAGCAGCCAGCCGGTATGCGGTGAGGCCATGTTGCCAAGGAAAGTACGCAGTGTTTTGATCCGCTTGATCACTTCAGCGCTTCCGGTGCAGGCACCGGCAATGAGGTCGCTATGGCCACCGATGTATTTGGTGGCAGAGTACAGCACCATATCGGCCCCGTGCTGCAGCGGATGCTGCCAGAGCGGGCCCATGTAGGTATTGTCAACGGCGAGATACACGTGCTTATCAGCCGTCCCGAAATGATCGGCAATTTCGCGGCACATCCGCAGATCGATGATGGTGTTGGTCGGGTTGGCCGGGGTTTCCACATAAATCATGGCCAGGCGTTCTGCTTTCCCGGTTGCTTCGAGTTTTTCAAGGATCTCGGCTTTCTGCATGCCGGCCTTAAAGCAAACCGATTCAACCCCGATTTTTTTCAGGAAATAATGGATGAAGTGATCGGTGCCTCCGTAAACCGGCGCGCTGTGAAGCAGCAGATCGCCGGGACTCAGAAATTCAAGCATGGCTGTGGTGATGGCGCTCATACCGCTTTCAAAAACTGCGCAGTCATCGGCCTGCTCCCACAGGGCAAGGCGGTTTTCCAGAATTTCAAGATCGGGGTTATTGATACGGCTGTAAATCAGGCCGGGCTCTTCACCCTGCTCCTTTTCGCGCAGACCATAAGCGAGTTCAAAGAAAGCTTTGCCCTCCTCGGCACTTTTGAACACAAAAGTGGAGGTCATAAATATGGGAGATTTTATAGCGCCCTCAGATAGTTCCGGTTTATAGCCGTAAGACATCATCAGGCTTTCGGGCCTGAGTTTGTGCTGCTTGCTCATTGGTACAATAGTTCGTTGAAGGATATTTTCATTTACCCTTAAAGATAGCCAAAAAGCAGCGGCAAACTGAAACTTGTTTCTTTAATTGTGATTCAAAAAAGCGGTTTTTTAGGAGCCTGAAGCTCATCTGATGCATCCCGGATGCTATTTGTTCACCTCATTAAAAAGGGATGCACCCGAAAAGATGCATCCCTTTAATTTTAGACTGTTCAGCCTTAAAAAACTCAGCTGCAATCAGTATGAAGATGATCTGTCGTAAGAAGACCGCTCAGCCGGTGGCATAATTACAGCGTCAACTACATGTATAACACCATTAGAGGCCATAATATCAACATCAGTAACGGTTGCGTTACCAACGGTAACAGTGCCGTTGTAGGAAGTATTTACCGGCAGCACGTTATTTGCAGCTGTTGGAGCTTCTTCAAGCTGTGTTACAACATCAGAAGTTACAACGCTTCCGATTACGTGAGTAAGCAGAACTTCCTGCAGCAATTCACGATCAGCAAGCAGTGCCTGCAGCGTTTCTTCCGGCACTTCTTCGAAAGCTGCATTTGTTGGGGCAAACACAGTAAGCCCGTCAGCATCCCGCACAGCATCTGCCAAACCCGCCTCTGTGAGCAGCATGGCCAGTGTGCTGAATTCGCTGTTGTTTGTAACAACATCAACAATGTTCTGAGAACGCTCTTCACTTACATTTGATGCTTCCGTATAGGTTGCGCCTCCGTACTGAGCCTGTGCAATTGCGAATGACAGGAAAAAAGCAGCTAAAAAAAGACTCGCGATTTTTGAAAATTTCATAACAGAATAGTTTAGTTAGTGATTTGCTGCAGCGGTTGCCTGCAGAGTTCTCCAATAAAACCAGCGGCAGAACCAGATTAGTTTACCTGAGCCC
Source organism: Cyclonatronum sp. (assembly GCF_022565315.1). Taxonomy (NCBI): domain Bacteria; kingdom Pseudomonadati; phylum Balneolota; class Balneolia; order Balneolales; family Cyclonatronaceae; genus Cyclonatronum; species Cyclonatronum sp. Next base: position 4,387 of record NZ_JAIUMX010000091.1, read on the forward strand.
GACCGTAATTGTAAAATAATCAATCGCATGGCCTGCATGAGCTTATACCTTCCAAGCGTGCTGCAAATAAGTGTTTATAGGTGATCTCAGATTAATTTAATACTTGTAACAGGCTTCATCCTGCCTGATAACGGTACCAATGGCGGGTAAGCAGCTCAGCATTCGATCACATTTACCGGAATGGTTGCGAGGCCACCTTCGGAGGTTTCCTTGTATTTGTGGTTCATATCCTTGGCGGTTTCCCACATGGTTTTGATCACATCATCGAGGCTTACGCGGGCATTTCCGGGATCCTCGTCTAGGGCGATGTTTGCTGCGGTGATGGCTTTAATAGCCCCCATGCTGTTGCGCTCGATACAGGGCACCTGAACCAGCCCGGCGATTGGGTCGCAGGTCATGCCGAGATGATGCTCCATCGCGATTTCGGCTGCCTGCATCACCTGCTCGCGGGTGCCGCCAAGTACTTCGGTAAGGGCCGCCGCCGCCATCGAGCTGGAAACCCCGATCTCGGCCTGACAGCCGCCCATCGCCGCAGAAATGGTCGCGCCTTTTTTATACAGGGTGCCGATTTCGCCGGCAGTGAGCAGAAAATCAACAACGGCATCCTCATCAAAATTGGGGGTAAAACAGTAAGCATAAAGCATCACCGCCGGAATTACGCCCGAGGCCCCGTTCGTTGGCGCGGTGATGATGCGGCCAAAGCTGGCGTTTTCCTCATTCACGGCAAGCGCAAAAATGCTGACCCACTTGTTCACGGTATTGAAATCAGCCGGGCCGTTTTTGATGGCATCCAGCCATTCATCTGCGTTACTGAATTTCCGGCCGTTCATCCGCTTCTTGCACAAATCGTAGGCACGGCGGCGCACTTTCAGCACACCGGGCAGCATCCCCTTTTTGTTAACGCCCCGGTACACGCACTGCTTGATTTCCTCCCAGATATACAGCGCATGGCTTCTGATTTCAGCGGTACTACGCCAGGCCTGCTCGTTCAGGAAAACCAGTTCCGAGACGCGCAGATTCAGCTTCCGGCAGTTTGTGAGAATTTCCTGAGCCGTGTGGCAGGGGTACTGCGTGCGCCGGGCATCGTTCTGGATTTCATCGTCGTCATCCCCCTCGCGTACCACGAAACCGCCGCCGATTGAAAAATAAGTCGCCGTGTAGGGGTCACGATCTGCGAACTGTGCTTCAAATTTCATCCCGTTAGGGTGATAGTCGAGGCTCATACCAAACTCAAAAATGAGATCCCGGGCATATTCGAAGGAAATTTCGTGCTCATCACCCAGCACAATTTTATCTACCGCTTTGATGAAAGCGACCCGGTCAGGTATGGTGTTGGTGTCGATTTCGGTGAAGTCGTGCCCTGAGAGCCCCATCAGCACGGCAACGTCCGTACCGTGACCATAACCTGTTTTGGCAAGGGAGCCGTATAAAAAGATTTTAATGCCCTTCACACCGGTCAGCAGGTTTTTACGCCTTAGGCTGTTCACAAACCTTTCAGCGGCTTTCCATGGGCCCATAGTGTGGGAACTCGAAGGCCCGATGCCTACTTTAATAATTTCAAATGCGCTTATAGATTCCATAACTAATTGTGGTTACTTTGGTTTCGAATCAAATATTTACAGGTGCCCAAACACATTTCATTGAAAGCTTAAGGTATCACTATTGAACCCTATTTGGAAGAAAAGCTGTTCATTTTCCGCCTTCCCATCAGTCCTCCCTTTGCAGATGGGAGCCTGTACATTTTCAGGCAATTTAGTACCGGAAAAACAGTAAATTCGTTAACGGATATCTGTTAGGCCGCAGGCTTTAGTATGCAATTTCGTGAAGACAGAGCTCCACAGGCGGTATCAAACACATTTTTGGATTATTATCATCGAACGTGCCGTGCCGTGCGGCTTAGCTTAACCCTACTCTGCTTCCATGTTTTTCAACCTCTTTGCTGTACCGGTGTTTATTGCTGTGTTGCTGGGACTGCTGGTAACAGCTAAAAGCTATACTCTTGGAAACACTCGGGGGGAACGATATTTCGGGCTTTCTATGGCTTCGACATCGGTTTATGGGTTTTTCTATTCGCTCGAGCTCAGCTCGGCAAACCTTGAACTGATGACTTTGTTTTTAAAGCTTCAGTATTTAGGTGCACCCTTCATAATCCCGTTTCTGCTGCTGTTTGCCATTCGCTATACCAACAGTGATCGTCCGCTCTCTCCCCTGAAGATCGTATCTATCTTTATAATTCCGCTATTCGTTATGGCGGCAGTTCTAACAAACAGCTTCCATGGGCTGGCCTACACAAGCTACGCAACAGTCAGCAACGGATTTTTTAATGTGCTCATAACCGGTAAGGGACCTGCCTACCAACTTCATGTAATCTATAGCCTCATTCTCACGCTGATTGCCGACATCTACATTTTTATGCTGCTGTTTACCGTGCACCGCTATTTTTTTTGGCGGGTGTTTCTTGTTTTTACAGCTATTACGCTCACATGGCTCGTTTACATCCTGCATCTGCTCGGCATAATACCCCTTGGGCTTGATGCTGTACCCTTCATGTTTTTGATTACCGGCCTGCTTTTTTATGTGGGCCTCGTTAAGGCACAGTTTTTTAACGTGATACCGGCAGCCCACCGTCAGGTATTTCAAAACCTGAATCAGGGGCTTCTGGTGCTCGATAACGACGACCGCCTCATTAGTGCCAACAACTATGCAGAAATGCTGTTGGGTTTAAGGGAACTCTCAGCCCTGCCCGATATCCGCCTGCTGGATCAAAAACTTCCCGGCCTCGCTGCTTTTTATCAGGATGTAACAGAATCCGTCCCTGTAAACACAGACCTATTTAACAGCCTTACCGGGCAATGGATTGAAATCAGCATACAGTCTTTTAAAACGAGCCGCAACCAAACCGCCGGCAAAGTAATTACCCTTCGGGATATAACTTCAAGGCGAAACACCGAAATTGAGCGCGAGCAGCTTCTTACACTCACACAGTCACAAAATGAACGCCTGCAGCAATTTGCACACATTGCCTCGCATAACCTTCGGTCGCACTGCACCAATATTTCTGCGCTTATCAGTTTTCTTGAGGAAGACGAAACCTCCCTTAAAGACAAGGAAGATTTCCGATACCTGAAAACCGCAGCCTATAACCTGCAGGACAGTATCGAACACCTGTCTGAAGTTGCCCGGCTGCACACAAGTTCACCTCTTCCGCTGCAGGCTGTTAGCCTCAGATTAACGGCGGAAAGAGCCATTGCCGGAATTATAGCTATTGCAAGGTCCTCCGACGTGCGTATCTCCCACGATATACCGGCCAATTACCATATTTGGGCCATACCAGCTTATCTCGACAGTATTTTTCTGAATCTGCTCACAAACGGAATCCGCTACCGGTCGCCCGGAAATGATTCCTTTATCCACATAAGCTGCACCGAAGATAATGACTGGCTCATCATACATGTTAAGGACAACGGCCTCGGTATTGATCTTGAAAGAAATAAGAGGAAATTGTTCGGGATGTTTAATACATTCCATGAACACCCCGAATCAAGGGGCATAGGTTTATTTATGAGCAAAGCTCAGATCGAAGCAATGGGCGGCAAAATAGATGTGGAAAGTACTCCCGGCCAGGGTTCCGTTTTTCACCTGTGGCTTAGGAAACATAATAAATGAGCCCGCTTACCATGCATACGGCTAAATATAAAAACGAACGAACCAGCTTACAGTGAATCTCATTAAATCGGCTAACCATGAATACCGAACTGAACCTCGCGGTAATCGACGACGACCTGATTTACCATCGGGTTGTGAAACGGCTGCTGCAAACCTGCAATTACAGCGGCAAACTCTTTACCTACAAAAACGGCCGCGAAGCCTATGAGGCTTTTTCGCAAAACAGCGACAACCCGGAGGCACTCCCGCATATCATTCTGCTTGATATCAACATGCCCGTATGGGACGGCTGGGATTTCCTGAATGAATACAATAAACTCAGCCTGAGCCACAAACCTGTTATTTACGTGGTTTCAAGCACAACCAACCCGGATGAAATCAAGCGTGCCACAACCTACAGCTGTGTCCGCGATTTTGTGGAAAAGCCGCTCAATGCCGGTAAAATTATGGAAATGATAGCCCTTCAGGGTCAGCGCTAAAAGCCGCGGGCTACCGAATCTCCGGTGCGGGTGTGGTCGGCTACGCCTTTGAGGCGGCCGTCGTCAAGCAGCTGAATGGCCTGAACCCGCCCGATCTGCGGGATAACCCTCAGCTCGTGCCCGAGTGCCCGCAGGGCTTCCATACCGGCTTCATCAAGAGCCCCTTCTTCGAGGGTGATGACATCCGGCAGCCACTGCGCGTGCATTTTGGGCACATCAACGGCCTGCTGCAGATCGAGGCCGTGTTCGAGCACATTCATCAGCACCTGATACACATTGGTGATGATGGTCGAGCCGCCCGGCGTGCCGAGCACGAGGTACAGGGCGCCGTTGCGCTCCACGATCGTGGGCGACATGCTGCTGAGCATGCGCTTGCCCGGTTCAATGGCGTTGGCCTCCCCGCCTACCAGGCCAAACTGATTCGGCACACCCGGCGCGGCGGCAAAGTCATCCATTTCGTTGTTCAGGAAGAAGCCGGCACCGGCCACCATCACCTTGCTGCCAAAAAAGCTGTTTACGGTCGTGGTAAGGGAAACTGCATTCCCCGCACCATCCACAATGCTGAAGTGCGTGGTTTCGAAGCTTTCAATGCGCTCCACTTCCCCCTCTTTAATCGCTGATGAAGGCGTTGCAGCCTCCATGCTGATATCCGCATTCCGCGCCCGGATGTACTGCGGGTCGAGCAGCATTTCAAAGGGTACATCATAAAAATCGGAGTCGCCCAGGTGCGTGGCGCGGTCGGCATATACGCGGCGCATCAGCTCAGCCATGAGATGGATGCTTTCGGGGGTGAGATGCCCGAGCGCGGCAAAATCAAAGTCAGCGCTGCCGAGCATCAGCTGCGCAATGGCGATACCGCCGCTCGAGGAAGGCGGCATGGAGTGGATGCGGTAATTTTTGTACGCCACCGATACGGCAGGCCGCCAGATGGCGCGGTATGCTGCGAGGTCTTCATGGGTGATGATGCCGCCCCCGGCCTGCATTTCGGCCACAATCAGGTCGGCGGTTGTGCCGGTGTAAAATCCGGCTGCGCCTTCGTCGCGAATCCGGCGCAGGGTTTCGGCCAGATCGGGCTGCACGAGCAGGTCGCCTTCCTGCCAGCCGCCCTCCTTCACAAATAGCGGCAGCTGCGTGTTCACCTCCGCAAATTCCTCCTGAAAACGGTTGCTCTGTTCCGCATTGAAAGCCGTAACGCGATGCCCCTGCTCTGCCACCTGAATGGTCGGCTCAATGAGCTGTGCAAAGGGCAGGCTGCCGAAGCGCTGCCAGACTTCCTCCATGCCCGCTACCGTGCCGGGCACGCCCGCCGAAAGGTGCCCGATGCGGGAGAGCCCGTCGATCAGGTTTCCCTCCTTATCGAGGTACATATCGCGGGTGGCCGCTGCCGGGGCTGTTTCGCGGAAATCGAGGGCGCCCGCTTCGCCTTCGGCCGTGCGATACACCATGAAGCCGCCGCCGCCGATGTTGCCGGCAATCGGGTAGGTAACCGAGAGCATGTACTTCACGGCAATGGCCGCATCGAAGGCATTGCCGCCTTCCTGCAAAATCTGAAGCCCAACCGCCGTTGCTTCCGGGTTGGCCGTTACCACCATGCCGTTTGCGCCAAAGGCCGGCGAGCGCGGCAGCGCCTCGGGTTCGGGCGCGGAGCAGGCCGCAAAAAGCAGCAGGGAAACGGACAGGCTGAGAAACAGCGCTTTAGCGGAATCACGGAACATAAACATCTTCGGAGGACTTTATTGAATTTGAGTTTTGCTCAAAATAAGAGGGAATCATTGATTTATGATGCATCTATTTTCCGCTCCCCGCGTTTCCCGTTTTCTTTTTGCTTGCGGGGAAAATGATGCTTACCCTTTATTTACCATTCATCATATACCAAAAATGATTCTTTTCCCGCTCATCTGTTTTTGCTCGGCGGTTTTCGCTTTTGCTGATTCCGGACCGACCGCTTTTTCTCAGGAAACGCCCCGTCAGGAGCAGCTATTCGAGCTCACCGTAATCGCGGAGGGCGTCCGCTCGGAAAACGGAGCCGTTATCATGGAGCTTTCTAATGCAGAGGGGGAAGCCGTTTCCGGTGCAAAAGTAAGCATTCGCGACGGGGAGTCGCGCTGGGTTTTCACCGAAGTGCCGGCCGGGAAATGGGCTGTGCGCCTGTTTCACGACGAGAACAACAACGAAAAACTGGACACCAACTTTCTGGGCATCCCCCGGGAGGGCTACGGTTTTTCGAACAATCCCCCGGCGAGGTTTGGTCCGCCCCCCTTCAATGCCCGCCTGTTTGAAGTGCAGGCCGACACCACCATCCGCATCACCCTCATTTACTGAGGTTCCCGCACGGTGACGCATTTTTTTTTTGCTTTTTTTAGGGTGATGCTGAACAGCCCTCATCCCGCTTCCGGCTAAACTGAACGCTGCATCAGGGCTGGAAAAACATCCCCCAAAAACAAAGGGCCCCAGCTGAGGGGCCCTGCTAACGATGCAAATTTAGGATGAGGCCCGGAAGCCCATCCATCGATAAAAAAATAAATGCGCCTAATCGCGGGCGGCGGCTTCTCCGGTTTGGAGGTAAAGCCTGAAGGCGCGATCGATGCCTAACACGCGCATCAGCGCCTGACCGCTGCCGTCGAGCTCGATGGTACCGGCAAATTCGCGGGTTTCCTGCTCGCCGTTGCGCATGGTGCGAATGCGGATTTCGTATTCGATTTCGCCGGTCACCAAAAACGGGAGGCGGTCTTCGGAGGCGTCCGGCTTTTGGATGGAGATATCAGTGAGGTTGAAGAGCATCTGATAGCTTCGGGATGCCTGCACGCCGCCGTCCCGGTTTTTCAGCGCCATACGGCCCTTGCTTTCCTGAACGCCGGAGAGCTGCATGGCCTCATTTGCGGGACCGAAGCCTTCAAGCAGCCAGTTGGCCGAGCGCTCGAATTCGGAGCGCCTTGCGGGGCTTTCGGTGAATCCGTCGCGCACACCGCTGAAGGTGATGGTCTCGATCAGGTTCGGATTCTGCGCGGGTCTTGCGATGAAGGCGCCGGTTTCATCCTGGAAAATGTACTCGAGCTGCACCCGTAGCAGGCTGCGGAACTGCGGACGGTCAACACCGCGCCGGAACCTGATGCTGTGCACGCCGGTTTCGGGGTCGTAACGGCGTACGAAATTGTTCTGACCACCCCGCTCCGAACCCTGATGGCGGAAGAGGTAGTTCAGGCCGTTTTCGCCCGGTTGTGCAGTGAGATCCATGATGCCTGAGAGCAGGCCCTCATGTTCATCCGAGAGCGCGCTGCCCACAATGCTGAGCAGCATTTCAACTTCTTCGGCTGAAGCTTCGGGTTCTTCAGACTGCTTCACCTGATCGCTGCAGGAAGCCAGAAGCAGCAGCAGGCCAAACATGAATGAAGCAAGATAAAAGACGTTGGTTTTCATAGGATGTCGGTTTAGTTGATGGAAGTCGGAGCAGGCGTTTTGGTTTCTGCACCTCTCATAAAGGGGCCATTTACAGTCCGTACATTTCCGTAAATATAAGATTTTTTGAGAGCTACAAAAAATGCCTTACAACGGCCGGCTTAGCTTTGCAGAAAACCGGCCGCTGCTGCGGTGTCAGACGAACGGAGGAACACACGGTTCCCCGCATGATAAAATTACCGGCATCAGGCCGGCATGGGCGGCAGATCCCAGCCCTCGCGGTAGGGCGTACGGATCAGGTTTTCGGCAAAATGCCGCGCATTCAGCGGATCGGTCATGGTGCGGCGGAAGGTCGGATGCCCGTCGGTAATTTCGAAGCCATCCTCAATAATCACGCGCAGCTGCTCGCTGTCGCTGATGTTGGTGAAGCGCATGTTTTCGCCGTCCCAGTGCAGCTCCTTGTTCAGGGCCTGCAGGCGCACGGCAAGCACGCCCATCACCACCATTTCGTTGAAAGGCCCCGCCAGCTCAAAATCAGACTTACAGGGCACGCGGCTCTCCGGACTTTCCTTGCAGGCGCGCACAAAATCCATGTAATGGCTTGTTTCCACGCGGCGCTCTGTTTGGGGAACATTTTCGGGAACCGTGCCGGAAAGCAGCCACGGATCGCGGCCGTAGCAGCCGGCGATGAGCGTATCTTTCGTGCCGTGAAACAGCACCCCGCCACCCAGGTGATTCATGTTGCGGCCGTCGGGCCAGCCTTCGGGTTTAAGCGGCTGATGCCCGCCGTCGTACCAGTCAACCTTCACGGCGGGCAGGCGGCCGAGGCGTTCGCTCTGCCGTTCGGGGAAGCGCAGCTGCACCCGCTGCGATACCGGCGCAGCATCGAGCAGCAGCATACTTGAGCTGCCCTGGACGCGGTCGGGGTAGCCCAGATCAAGCCCTCGGTAGGCGGCATCGAGAATGTGGCAGGCCATATCGCCGAGGGCGCCGGTTCCGAAATCCCACCATCCCCGGAAATTCCAAGGCGTGTAAATTTCGTGATAGGGACGCATCTTCGCGGGGCCTACAAACAGATCCCAGTTCATGGTGTCGGGCACCGGCATTTCTTCTTTGGGCGTGTTGAGGCCCTGCGGCCAGATCGGCCGATCGGTGAAGGCCTCCACATGCCGCACCTCGCCAATCAGCCCGTTCTGAATCCACTCCACAATCTGATTGGTACCCTCACCCGAAGCGCCCTGATTCCCCATTTGGGTGGCGACCCGGTACTGTTTGGCGAGCCGCGTGAGCAGCCGGCTTTCGTAAACGGTGTGCGTGAGCGGCTTCTCCACAAACACATGCTTGCCGAGGGTCATGGCGTGCGCGGCAATCGCGGCATGGGTGTGGTCGGAAGTTGCCACGACAACGGCATCAATCGAATCACCCATTTCATCGAGCATTTTTCGCCAGTCCCAGTAGCGGCGGGCGTTGGGGTAATGCTCGAAGCAGTTTTTCGCGTAGCGCCAGTCCACATCACAAAGCGCCACGATGTTTTCGGTTTCCTCCATGCCGCGCAGCACGCCGAAACCGCGGCCTCCAACGCCCACGCCCGCGATATTGAGCTTATCGCTCGGGGCCCGGTGTCCGAGTCCGCTCACCACATGGCTGGGCAAAATGGTGAAGCCCGCGGCAGCGAGCAGGCTGCGCTTGAGGAAACTTTTCCGTGAAATGCCCGGCGCGGTACCGGCATGTTGCTCAGTCGAATCTTTAGCTGACATAAATCCCTTTCCTAACTTGATTTGTATTTCAGTTCAGACTGAGATATACTGATTTTTCAGATGAAATTCCAAAACCTAAAATGAACCCTTCACAAGTTGTCCTTTCCCGGGACATTCTCAATTTTTTGCTCAGCATGAATGCCGTTTCCGCTCTGTTTGCCGGTTTGTTTTTTGGGGTGATGTGTGTCGTGATCGCCGGATGCACGCACGGGCACGACGCCGGTCCGAAGCAGCCGGAAAGTACCCTTGAGATGGTGCAGCTGCTGGCTGATGCCTACAAGGCCCAGAACCCGCAGGTAAATCCTTTTTTGAACAGCAGGCGCCTTGCCATGCTCGAAAGCATGCCTGAGCCGCGCAACCCGACCGACCGCGCCGCCCGGCAGCTGTACATCGCAATGGAAACGCTCTTCTCCGGCGACTCTGAATCGGCCATTACCAAACTCGAAGCTCTTCAGGCCTCTGTTACGCGCAACCCGACCGGCTATCCGCCGGAAATTGCAAGGCTTGTAACCGACCTCAGCGCCCTGGCCTACCTGCGGCTGGGCGAGCAGCAAAACTGCGAGCTCAACCACAGCGCCGCCTCCTGCCTGCTGCCGATTCAGGGGGAAGGGATTCATCAGCTTACCCGCGGCTCGGAGGGCGCCATCCGCCTGTACACGCAAATTCTGGCGCGCGATCCGGAAAACCTGCAGGCGCGCTGGCTGCTGAACGTGGCCTACATGACGCTGGGTCAGCACCCCGGTCAGGTTCCGGCGCAGTGGCTCATCCCCCTGCCCGAAGAAACCCCGGGCCTGCTTGCGCCCTTCACCGATATCGCGCCGCAGCTGGGCCTCGACGTAAACGCGCTGTCAGGCGGCAGCATAGCCGACGACTTCACCGGCAGCGGATTTATCGATATTCTCACTTCCTCCTGGGGGCTGCGCCCTGCTGATCAGCTGCGCTTCTTCGTGAACAACGGCGACGGCACCTTCACCGACCGCACCCGCGAGGCCGGGCTTGAAGGCATCATCGGCGGCCTGAACATGGCACAGGCCGACTTCACCAACAACGGCTTTCCCGATGTGTTCATCATGCGCGGTGCCTGGCTTGGGTCGGACGGGCGCCATCCCAACTCCCTGCTGCGCAACAACGGCGACGGCACCTTCACCGA
>NZ_JAIUMX010000092.1:0-14804 GCF_022565315.1 Cyclonatronum sp.
CCGTGCTCCAGCTCATCCTCTGAGGGCAGACCCATGTTAAGGAAGTACTCAATTACGTTTTCCGTGAACAGCCGCTCGCTGTTGGCCGCGTTGCGCAGGAAAACATACTCCAGCATGATATCGGCGCCCAGAATCTGACCGGTGCGCGGGTTGGTGAAGCTCGGCCCGTAGCCGCCAAAGGGAGGCGTCGGGGATGAGGTCCAGCGAAGTACATTATAACGGATATCGCCTGCATCCCAGTCAGCCGTATCGGGCTGCACTTTCACCTGAATCGCATTCCGGAAGCCGGCTGCCTCAAACGCGCGGTTCCACTCCAGGGTTGCCGCTTTAATGGCGGGGCGCAGCTCATAAGGCGTTGTGTTTTCAATCCACCAGGTGATGGGCTCAACCGGCTCGGAAATTTCCGCATCCGGATCCTGAGGCTCCAGGTGCCAGCGGTTGATTACATCGCGCCAGGGTGTAGCGCCCAGTGCGGTCTGATCATTGATTTGCTGTGTGAAATAGCCCACACGAGCATCATCGCGACGGGGCACGAAATTGTTATCTGGCATTTCGATGAAGGTGTGCTGATACACGATGCTGATAGCACGGGCATCGGTAACGGCAGCGCCGCCGCGGTTAATGGGCGACGGATTATCGTACACGTATTCCACAGTAACGGCCGTGTTCATCGGGTAGCTGTGAATGCTGCGGAACTTGGTCTTGTCGCGGCTGAGGTTACCCAGGGTGAGCATCGCGCCCGGAGGCATGCCCGGAAACGGGGAAGGCTTAACCTGATGCAGGGCTTCGCTGAGGAACAGCGGATCAGAGTTAACGAGCATCTGCCCCTCGTGCTCGGTATCAATTTTGGCCGAAAACAATACCGCGCGGGAAATGTTGGCATCGGCGGCGCGGGCCAGCGGACTCGCCTCATCAAAATGGAAGCGGGTGTTTTCCACCACAAATTCGATGCGGTCGAAATACCGCTGAATGCTGAAAACTTTATTGTCGCGGTAATTTCCGCGGAAGTGACCTACCTGCGGCACGCCGTCAACGGTGTGGCCCCAGTAAATGAATTCTTTGCCGATCTGATCTTCGGTTATCAGCATTTTGGTGCTTCCGGAGGTCGTATCCTGATACACGGTAAACAGCCCTTCAAAGGCAACATGGCCGGATACAGCTCTTTCAATGGGGTTTTGCCGCGGTCGTTCCTGCTGATCGCCGGAGGCAGGTGCAGTTTGCTGCGAGCCGGTGCATCCTGCTACGATCAAAAATGAAAGCAGCAGCATGGTAATTGAATGCTTCATGCGAGATTTCTTTAGATGATTAGATTGAGATGAGATATGTTCCTGTACTTCGACTCCGACGCCAAACAAACAGATAAAGTTCTGTAATGTGTGCGATTTGTTCGGAAAAAGATTACAAGTGCATAAAGTACGGCATTTATACAGATTCGTTCTGTAAATTAACAAAAGGGGCATATACAAACCCTTTACATTTAAGCCAAAGACTGCCTTCCTTTTCTTTAAATCCCTATCTCAACCTGAAAGCGCAGGTACCAGCTGTCGCGGGCATCTGCAAAACCTGTAGCAGGGAAGCGGTCGTGTGTGAGCTCAAGCTGCAGCTTCAGGGCGTGCTCCCACACGTAGCGGGTGATGCCCCCGCTGAACTGTTCCCGCGGCCGGAATGCGCGCCTCACCTCCCGCTCAGGGGTCTGTTTTGAATACCGGCCGATCAGCTCAAAGTCGGATGGAAACAGGTAACTTGCCTGCACATCGAAGCCCGTACCTTTCAGGAAATAGGCCGTTCTCTGTTCAGCGCCGGGATCTGCTTCAGGAAGCAGGACCACCGGATTATCGGTTTGCCGGCTCATCCAGGCGCCCATCAGCGCCCAGCCCTGATATTTCAGCATGGCGTCGAGGTGAATAACGGTGAGGTCGCGTTTGCCGAAAGTGGCCGAACCCAGCTGACCCTGCGTGCGGCGTGCGCCCACATTGTGGTGCAGGGTTCCGGCAAGCAGCAGCTTCGGACTCTGCTCCCGGGCGAGGTCGCCCTCAAACTGCGTTCCGTTGTTGCGGAAAGCGCCCAGCGGCATCAGCTCAAGACGGCCCGTGTAGGCCAGATCCGTATCCGGGCTGCGGGTGTAGTTGCGGCCGTCGCCGGTGCTCACTGCCGTTCTCAGGTTGTAGGAAAAGCGGTTGAGGTCTTCCCGGCCGTAGTTCACAAACAGGCCGTAATCTCGGTCGATAGTGAAGGCCGCGTTGTTGATAGAGCGGTCGGTGAGCTGCAGCGCGCCGGAAGAATTTACCCGCTGACGGTTACCGGGCAGCTTGGTCTGCCCGAAACCAATGCTCCAGTGCCGGTCAGGCCGGTAGAAGAACACCGCATCCCGAATCACGTTGAGGTTTTCGCCCTCTTCCAGCACGCCGACATCGCCCGGGGCAAACGACAGCTGAATGGCGTACAGGAAGCGCGGATCGCCCACGAAACCGTCAAACCGGAGCCTCAGCCGGCGCACCATCGCCTCAACGGCGCTGTCCTGATGGCTGTAGCTGATGTAGGTGGCCCGGTTCTGCATCCTGAAACGAATGTTGACCTGATAGGTGCTGTCAGGCGTAGTGAGCCCCAGCCCGCGCCCGAAGGAGTAGTAGGGCAGCGACGGGATATCGATGTCCTGAAAGCGTCTTTCGGCTTCCGTTTGCTGCGCCTGTGAAGGCTGCGGGAGTGCAGCAACTGTGAGCACGACAACCAGGAGAAATGCTGTGATAGTTTTTTTCATAATCCTCGATAGGTGATTTTTTTGCTTTGGTTGAAGGAATCCTCAAATAAATTCCTGCTGTTGGGCTGGCGCATCAAAACGGTTCCAGGGTGAATCCTGCGGGAAATCTGCCGAGAACGTCATTTCTTTTTTTAGGGTGGGATGGGTGAAGCCGAGCCGGGCCGACAGCAGCGCGAGGGTGCGGCCCTGCGGCTGATTGCCGTCGCCGTACTTGTAATCGCCCCACAGCGGGAAGCCCGCATGCGCGCACTGCACCCGAATCTGATGCGAGCGCCCGGTTTCCAGATCAATTTCGATCAGGCTCAGGCCATTCAGGTGTTTTATCAGCTTCAGACTGAGCCGCGCTTCTTTTGCCCCTGCCCGGCCCGGTGCCACAACGCTGACCTTATTCGTGGCGGCATCTTTCACCAGAAAATCGCGCAGATCTGCCTGCGGCGGCGGGGTGCCCTGCACAACGGCAAGGTATTTCTTACTCAGCTGCCGCAGCCGAAACTGCTCCGAAAGCCGGGAAGCTGCCTTGGAAGTCCGCGCAAAAACCATCAGCCCCGAAGCCGGACGGTCGAGCCGGTGCACCATCCCCAGAAACACATTCCCCGGCTTGTTGTACTTCGTTTTGAGGTACGCCTTCAGCGCATTCAGCAGGTCGGGGTCGCCGCTTGCATCTTCCTGCACCGGCACGTTGGGCAGCTTGTGCACCACGAGCAGGTGGTTGTCTTCAAAAACGGGGGTAAAAAAGGGGTTGGTTTCTTTTTCTTGCATGAAATTGGATGGGGTTAAACCTGAACCGGCAGAAGACCTGAGCCGCATGAAGTTTTGAAGGACATAATTTCGGGATCAAATCTAAAGGAAATTGGAAGGAGATGCTTTTGGAAAATAACGGCAGTTTCAGGCCTCAAACTGCCCGCCCCGAAAGTCTGAACTGAGATGTTCAGCCAAATATACTACCAATCACCGAAGCGGGGGTATAAATGCTGTGAGCCCCCGCAACAAAATGGTGCGCTTCATTTACCGGTGGTTTTGAGTCTAAGTGCCCGGAATTGTAAAGAAAAAGCAACGCTCCGGCTTGCTTAGCAAATCCGATTTGTGATCAGCATCCCAATAGCATCGCGATTTAATGAGACAGATATTTCTCAGGCGTTTTCGAAAACTTTTTAGCAGCAACAAAAAACAGTCCCGGAGGGCCGTAGTTTTTCTGCACTATTTTGTTAAAAATCAGAACACGCTTAGCGCGGCCAGGCATAAGTCAATACTAATTTACACTTAGCTATTTAGAAATTTTCTCAGGGTACACGCCAGGGGTGACACATACTGTCATGCTGCTTAATTATATTGCTGATGCCGAAGAACAAAATTATATTAGAATACACCGGCATTTTGTAAACCACTATTAAATATTACCAACTATGCTCCAAACACTGCTAAAAATTGGTGAGCAAATCTACAACGAAGATGGAATTTGGGCTTGGCTCACTACTGTCCCGGCTTATGATCATGAAAAGACAAATTGGGTATTACCTATACTTTTTGATTGTGTTGATGCTGAAATCAAAGCATTGAAAACCGAAATGGAATTATTTGACCCCAAAGAATCAGCTCAAAAATTTAGGTTACTTAATCCTGGTTTGTGGGGACCGCGAGGAAATAAGGTTGCACATACAACTGAAACGGATAAGCTCAAGATGCTTACAGAAACTTTTTTTGGTAAAGGGAAGAAGGGCATTGGTAGTTTTGCCAAAGCTATCATTGACCTAAACTCAAACATAGAGAAACGGCTCATATTCCTGGCATTAACAGAGATTAATCAGGTACTGTCAAGTAAAGTCGGGTTGCTTAACGCCAAGTCACTCTTGGAAAGCTGTGATCTTGGGAAAAGCGAAAGCATCGTCATGTTTACCACATATTTTAGGTCCGAGTCCATTACTCAAGGACAAATTGTGCCGTTACATAGTCTGGATGGGTATGAAGAATTTGTCCATAAAAAGTTCGTCGAAGTTAAGTCCCCCTTTTCAGGTATTGATTTCGTTGCATCCATGAGTACAGATGATCTTTCCGATTCAAACTTCTTAGGCCGATATAACATCAACAAGGTATTCCAGACTACAGGTATCAATTATGCAGCGAATTTTTCTGACCATCAGAAAAGCTATCAGCTATCAACCCAAAGAAAGAGGTATCTCGATCTTGCCTCAAACCACATTTTAAATAGTAAATCCTTAAAAACAACAATCGCCGGCATAAGCCACCTCATTATTCCAAGCCTGCTAAACCGGGATTTGGAAAATTTTGATACAGAACTCATATCAGAGGCCATTTCGGCCACGAATGAGTTTTTATTCAGAATGCTGCAAACGGATACCGGGATACAGAAAAACCTGTCGCAGCTCCCTTTGTTTTGGGTGAATTATATCGGATATGAATCTGACGGCAACTCCTTCAAAATTATCAGTCAAATAAATGACGTGAATAGCTTTTATCTCGCCAAACTGATCGAAGTTTTTGGAGACACGTCTTACGAGTTAAGCGACCTGCTTGGCAATCAGGGCGGCTTCAACCTGCAAAGCATATACCGGATAATTCCGATACGCGACGGTCAGAAGGCAAAAGTGAATCCGGTACTTAGCCTCTTCAAAGATATTTTTGAACAGCGGCCCATCGATCCCAACCTGCTTTTTGAGCATTTCAAAAACCTGCTACTCTGCCACAGGTTCAGCCGCTACAGAGCTTTTAGCAATATCAGAGAAAACAACAGTTTCGACTATGCCATCAAAGATGCTGTATTTAAATATGCAGCCATGTTCTATGCTTTAAAACACTTAAACCTGATACCTATGGATACAACACAACCAACCGAAACCGCTCCCTTACCCGAAGAAAGCAGCTTTCAGGAGCATACGGAGCATCTTTTTGCCCGAATGCAGTACACTGATGCCGAGAAGGCCCTGTTTTATCTGGGTCGTGTGCTTTCATCTGTTGCTTATGCACAATACAAAAAAGGCCATGAAAGCAAGCCTGTACTCAACAAGCTAAACTTTAATGGCATGGATGAGCAGGCGATGATGCGCTTTAGCCTTGACCTTGCTGAAAAAGCACGGCAGTATAACCTGCACAGAGAGACCGATTTTAACTTCGCACGCTTCAGAGCTTTATTCAACGAGAAAAGCTGGCCCTTAACCAAGGAGCAAAATTTATTTTATCTGCTTGCCGGCTACACCTTCCACCTCACCCTTCCATCCAAACAATCCTAATTTTAACGACCATGAATACCATACAGCACAATTCAGATTTTCTCTTTCTTTACGAAGCCATCAATTGTAACCCCAACGGCGACCCTGACCAGGAGAACAAACCCAGAATGGATTATGACACGCAGACCAATCTGGTGACCGATATCCGGCTTAAGCGCTACATTCGTGATTACCTAATGCAGCAGGGCGAAAATGTGTTTGTTTCGATGGAAGAGGAAAGAAAAGTAAACCCCGACCAGAAACTGGAGTTTGTGATAAACCGCCTGCTCACCGATGAAAACCTCATAAATACATATTTTGAGGGGCACGACGATATGAAGGAGGCTTTTCAGGCAATCCTTACCAAACAAAAGGACAGCAAAGGTGTGTTTAAAGCCCTTCAAAGTACTGATAATAAAAGTCTTAACGTATTCATACTGGCTAAAATCGTAAAGGAAACCTTCCCTGATATACGTCTGTTTGGAAGCGCCTTTGCTGTAAAGGGCTTTACGCGTGCTTATACAGGCCCGGTACAGATCAACTGGGGCTATTCCCTCAACAAGGTCTATCCCGTAGCATCTGATTCAATCGTAACGATTATGAATGATGACAGCAGCACCTTCGGGAAAGATTACCGCATCCATTACAGCCTGCTGGCCTTTCACGGGGCCGTGAACAAATACGCCGCTGTTTCCACAGGCCTTACAGATGAAGATATGGAGCTGTTCCGCTCTGCAATATGGAGCGCCATTCCTTCCCTGCCAACCCGCTCCAAGCTGAATCAGTACCCTAAGCTCTATCTTGAAATTATCTATAACGACGGGTTCCACAATGGCTACTTTGGCGACCTGCGCAACTATATCGGCTGTGAAGCGGCAGCGATTACCGGAGGAGATTTCAAAAAAGTACGCAAGCTTACAGACCTTTCCCTCAGCTTCACACGCCTCGAAGAATTAATTCAGGAACATAAAGGAGCTGATAAACCCATCAAAGATATTGTACTAAAGACCTCTTCCGATCTGGCCATAAACCTCAGCTGATATGGAAATTTTATCCTTTAGTGTGGAGGGGAAGTTTGCACATTTCCGCAAATTTCACGGAAACAATACGGCAATGAGCTATTCCCTGCCACCCCGTACCACGATTACGGGTCTGCTTGCCGCATTGCTGGGAGAGCCCCGGGAGGCTTATCATGCTGAATTTCAGCATGATAAGCTTAAAATTGGAATCAGGGTTGAAACGGAGGTGAAGAAGTCTTTCCACCGGTTGAATTTCCTAAAGGTTGTTGGGAAAGAAGACTTTAGCGGCCAAAAAGGACGCATACAAACGCCTTTTGAGGTTGTAACCGGCAACAAACTGCAGGAAGACATGGTGAGATACCGGATTTATCTGGCCGCAGGCGAGCCTCCGGAAACCTACGAACGGCTGAAAAAAGCCCTGCTTTCCGGTACTCAACACTACCACCTGAGTTTAGGGATTGCCGCTTTTTCTGCCTTTATAAATCGGGTAACGCTCAGCACCGGCACGCTAAGGCAGGCGAACAACGAGTGGGTTGAGATACACTCCGCCTGCAACAGTGAGCAGGTACAGGAAATTGACTTCCCGGAAGAAGCCTATCTGAAGTTCAGTTTTGTGGAGGAAGAACTACTGCCTGCCGATTTTATCGGTGGAGATAAAGGTCGGGAGGTGTACCGCATGAACCGGATTCTGTTTGCCACCCGACCCATGCCTTTACGGGTGAAGCTAAGCGGCTCCTATGCTGAACTCCCGCTCGCAGATGGTACCACTGAAAACATTCAGTTTCTTGAATATGCAGCCGTACTCGCACAGCAGCACTGATACCAACGGGGTACAAACCGGCAGTAAGCTCCTTGTTCATCATTTAGAGCAGGTATCAGGTATTGCTTTAACCAACTTTTCTGCCCGCACCCGTTTTGGGGATGACGGAATCTACCCGGATTTCCTCAAAACGGTTTGCTGGCTGCATGATTTTGGAAAGGCTACAGAATGGTTTCAAAAGTATTTGCTGGGAGAGCGCATCCCCAATGCGATGCTAAAAAACCACGCGAGTCTGGGTGCTCACACGGCCTGGAATCTCCTCCAGAAAAAGCCAAAACCTGCCCTTCTGGCCTATTTCATCATCAGGCTGCACCATAGCAACCTCATGAATTTCGAAAAGGTGCTTTGGCCCGACACCTATATCAGTAACAAGCGCAGCATTCAGGCAATTCACGCACAACAGGTGCAGAAACTGATGAATACGGGCATTTTCACGCAGGGTCTCGGGGCGGAGACACAGCTGGATACAAGCTTCGCTGAACCCAAAAAACTTCATCTCGCCTTCAAACAACACCTGAAAGGGAAAACCGATGCAAGGGATTACTTCCTAATCAACTACCTGTTTTCGCTGCTCACCGAAGCAGATAAACTGGATGCATCTGATACCCCGGTTTATGCACAGGTGAGCATCGCTGCTGACAGCGTTGACCTCCGGCCGGGCTTTGGTAAGCCGCATTACCCCAATAAACCCCTTTCCGAATTTTCGCAAAACGAGCTTCGTAATTATGTTCGGGCTCATGTAGTTGCAAACCTTTCCCGCACTGATATCCTTCAAAAAAGAATCTTCACCCTCGCCGCTCCCACCGGAATTGGTAAAACCATGACCGCGCTCGACTTCGCCCTGAAATTGCGAAGCAGAATTGAAACGGAAGAAGGGTACTTTTGTCAGATAATTTACGGACTCCCTTTTATCAACATTATTGAGCAGGCCCTTCGGGAATATGAGCAAACCCTGCCTGCCGGTCAGATTTTAGCCCACTACCAATATGCCGATCTCTTCGGGCAGAGCAAGCCGGATACTGCCAAAGATTTTGATACTGAAAAAGGATACCATCAAACCAAAATGGCCTGGGATACCTGGCAGAGCGATGTTGTTATCACCTCATTTGTACAGCTTTTTGAAACCCTGATCGGCAACCGCAACAGATTACTCAAAAAATTTCGTCACTTCGCGGATGCTATCCTCATCATTGATGAAGTGCAAACCCTTGCCATCGAAAAACTACCCCTCATAGGCGCAGCGCTCTATTATGCCGCGAAATGTCTGAACACAAGGGTAATCATAATGACAGCTACGCAACCCAAGCTGTTTGAACTGATGGCACGTGAGCTTCCGGTTCACATTGAAGAAGAAGCCTGTCAGCCTTTGAATCTGCTCGAAAATGACAACGCGGTGTTCGCGTGCTTCAACAGAACCTGCATCATCCCGCATATTTCAGAGAAATTTACCACAGAGGGCTTTATTCGGTTCTTTTCTGAGACGTGGCAACCGGATAAAAGCTGCCTGATTGTGGTGAATAAAGTGAGCCGTTCGATAGAAATTTTCTCTCAGCTGTCTGAACTGCTTGAGGAAACCGGATGCAGGCTGTTTTATCTCTCTACCAATATCACCCCTTATGAGAGGCAGCAGCGTGTGCTGGAAATTAAAGAAAGCCTTAAATCGGAAACCTGCATTTTAGTATCAACGCAGGTTGTTGAAGCAGGCGTAGATCTTGATTTTGATATGGGGATGCGGGATTTGGGGCCGGTTGATTCTATCGTGCAGGTAGCGGGCAGAATTAACCGGGAAAACAGCCGCGACAGGTTGGGGGCCCCGTTGTATGTGGTTGATTTAGGCGACTGTCATAAAATTTACGGCTCGGCAACCTACTATCAGGCCCAACTTGCACTTGGCAGCAAGCCCATACCTGAAAGCGGCTACAAACAGCTTGTTGAGCGTTATTTCGAGGCCGTCACGGATACGAAGCGCGCTGATTTTCTTTTCGCCAGAGAAATTTTTGGCGCTATGGAACAGCTTCGGTACGCCCATCCTGATTCAGGCGACAGCCCGGCTGAGCGTACGGTAGCGGACTTCCGGATTATTGAAGGAGCCGAAAACGCGGTGTCTGTCTTCATCGAGCTGCCCGACGATTACGCAGGCAGCGAAGCCAGAAACGCGTTTCAGCAGCTTTTAAACGGTTCACTAAGCCGGGCCGAATTTGAAACCCATCATAAAAAGACGTTCAATCAGCGCATCGTTGCAGTACCTGACTATCTGCCCGGTATCAGAGAATTAAACCAGCCGGAAAACCGCCTTACAGACGATATCCTTTGGGTTCAGCCCGATGTAGCCGCATTTTACTATAACCCGGAAACCGGTTTCATCCGGTCCGCTTCTGATGAAGGGCTGATGATGTTGTAAGCAGCCGCCTAAACTAAACTTTAAATCAATTCTTAAACGAATTTGCAGGATACCAAGCCCGAAATAACACTGCTGCAAATCCATATCAAGGCCATATCAACGCCATATTTATATGGCGTTGATATGGCCTTGATATGGCGAATACACAAGCTTAACTCTGCTATAGCCCCTTAATGTAACCTAAACTCTTCAACTCCATAATTTCGAATGTAAGCGTATGGCAAAATTTAAAGACGGCCTTTTTGGTCCGGTTTCGGGTAAAATTGACAACCTGATTCTCAGCAGCAGAAACGGCAAACCCTACGTACGGTCCCGGCCGGCTCAGGTAAGCAACCCCCGAAGCCCGAAACAGCTCGCAAACCGTAAGAAGCTATCTTTACTTTCCGGCTTTTTAAAACAGGCAAAAACCATGATTGCGGCCGGTTTTCCCGCCCCGCCTGAAGGAAAATCATCGCGCGATGCAGCCTATTCTGCAAATTACCCGACTGCGTTTAAAGGCGAATATCCCAACATTACGCTCAACTATGCGGGCCTTATTGTCAGTAAAGGGAATAAACCCTTGCCCCAAAATATCGCCATTTCGGTACATGATACAGGGCTAACCCTTAGCTGGGAAACCACCGAAACCGGTTTTTTGAGGATATTTATTCTAAGAGAGCAAGATCAGGCAGGTTTTACCAGCCTCAGGAATATTGAATTAGCAGCCTGTCAGGCTGACCTTGCCTTACCCGCAGGATTCATATTAGAACCACAGAAAGTACACCTGTGGATTTCAGCAGCCTCTTACTCCGGCACCTCCGTTTCTGTTTCCCATTATCAGCACTTGTAACCGCTCAAATCAAACCCACACAGCATGTCAATACAGCAGGTAATCATCAGATTCCCGGAAATCAGGCTTCAAACCCGTGATGCCCACAAACTCAGAGGTTATTTCGGTAATTTGTTCGCGTCTGAGTCGCCCCTACTACACAACCACTTAAGCGACGGGAGCTTAAGCTACAGCTATCCGAAGGTGCAGTATAAAGTAATTAATAACCAGCCATTGCTGGTGGGGCTTGGGGAAGGTGCCGAACTACTGACTGCCCTTTTTATGAAAATCCGTGAGCTGAATATTGATGGCCGGCTTTACCCCATAGACCAGAAAAACATAAGCACATCGCTGATACAGCCCGGCAGCAGCACACAACATCATAAATATGCATTCCAAACCCTTTGGATGGGCCTTAACCAGACGAATGCTTCAGTTTACTTGAAAATGCCTGCACCGGAGAAAAAAGCTTTTCTGGAAAGAGTGCTCACCGGCAATTGCCTGTCGTTTTTAAAGGGGATGGAAATATTTATTGATGAGCGGCTACAAGTTCGGGGGGCATTTACTGAAAAGCTGACCACCTTTAAAAACAAACGGATGTTTGCGTTCAGCGGCTTTTTTGAGGTAAATGCAAGTCTGCCCGATTATATCGGCCTTGGCAAACAGGTTTCAAGAGGTTTTGGCACCATCATACGTACAGCATAAACCCACTAACACTTCCTTCAACCTATAAACCGACGCACATGCAGCTCTTCATTACCACCTACGGGGCCTATCTGCACATTCAGGATGGTATGTTTCAGGTTCGCTTCAAAAACGGGGATACCGAAATAAAGAAAAAAATACCGCCCAAAAAAATCAGCTCAATCGTGCTTGATAAAGGTACTGCGCTTAGTTATGAAGCCGTTAAAACGGCCCTTGCACATAATATCGACATTGTTTTTACAGAAGGAGACGGCATACCGCTGGGCCGGATTTGGCACAGCAAACTGGGCAGCACTACAAAAATCCGGAAAAGACAGCTGGAAGCAAGTATCGGCCCCGAAGCGGTTAGCTGGGTAACCCAATGGCTTGCTGAAAAAGCTGGCCGCCAATGTGAAAACCTCAGGGAGCTAAAAAAACACCGAAAGCCGCACGAAACCCTCATAAACGAAGCCATTTCCAAAATTGAAGCCCAAAAAGGCAAGATCGA
This sequence comes from Cyclonatronum sp., assembly GCF_022565315.1. Taxonomy (NCBI): domain Bacteria; kingdom Pseudomonadati; phylum Balneolota; class Balneolia; order Balneolales; family Cyclonatronaceae; genus Cyclonatronum; species Cyclonatronum sp. The sequence continues at coordinate 12,223 of NZ_JAIUMX010000092.1, forward strand.
AAACTTCTCTGAGCATGCTCATATAGATGAAATTGCAGACAGCCTGCGGGGCTATGAAGGCACAGCCGGCCGGTGGTACTTTCAGACCCTGTCTGCCCTGCTGCCTTCCGCTTACCGGTTCAAAGGGCGCAGTTTCCGGCCTGCTAACGACCCGTTTAACGCCTTCCTGAACTATGGCTATGGTATGCTGTATGCCCGTATCGAAAAAGTGCTGATGCTTGCTGGTCTCGACCCGTATGTGGGCTTTATGCACCGGGATGACTACAATCAAAAAAGTTTTGTCTTCGATTTTATCGAACCTTACCGGCCCTTTGTGGACCTTACCATCTATCGCCTTTTTTCAGGCAAAAAAGTGCAATCGGAACACCATGAAGCCATCACGAACGGCACCGGATTGACCAAAAGCGGGAAAGAGCTGATTGTAACCGCGTTCATTCAGCGCTTCGATACCGAAACCATCCGTTACCGCGGCAGAAACCTCACCCGGATGCATGCGATTCAAATGGATGCCCATCAGTTTGCCAACAAACTCATCAGCAGCCCGGTAACCGACGTGCCATCAATTGACCTGATGCAGCCTGACTTACCTTTCTAACTTCAAAAAATACAACCCCATTATGATTTGCTGGGTACTTTATGATATCAAAAACGACAGGAGCCGATCGAAAATCGCTAAAGTGTGTCTGCAAACCGGCCTGTACAGAGTACAGTATTCTGTTTTTTTGGGCAAAATAGAAAAAAACGACCGCGATACCCTTCAGCTTCAGATTGAAGAACTCATGGATGAAAGTACAGATTCGGTTTACATTTTTCCTATGAGTAAAGATGAATTACGGGATACCAAACTGATGGGTCAGGCTTTTGACAAAAAAATGATTACAGACGAGTTGAAGTCCCTTTTTCTATAACCATTACAGCCTCCGGAATCTTCTATGAGTGTAACCCCATCAGAAATTATACAATATTTGTACTGCCCCAGATTTACTTTTTTTGAACTTGTGCTCGGCATCCCACAATCGGAGGAAAAGTACTATAAAGCCATGAAGGGGCGGCATTTACATGAAACCAAAACCAGAATAAACAAAAACTACCTTCGCCAAAAACTGGGCGTTACGGCAAAATATCAGGAACAGTACCTCACCAACAACCTGCTTAGGGGTAAGGTTGATGAAGTACTTGAACTTACTGACGGCACTATGGCCCCACTGGATTACAAATTTGCTGAATATAAAGACAAGGTTTATAATACCTATAAAACACAGCTTGCCTGCTATGCCTGGCTGATTGAGCACAACTTCGGCAAACCGGTGCGAAAAGGCTATTTGGTATATACACGCAGCAACAATAAAGTTATAGAAGTGCCGATCTCCCATGAAGAAGTTGCAGAGGTAAAAAAAGCAGCCACAGCCATAATCAGCATCATTACCAACAATTTTTTCCCAAAAGCTACCACCTATAAAAAAAGATGTTTAGATTGCACCTACCGGAATATTTGTATAAAGTGATTCTGCCGTGTATTAAACAGCTTGTCTTCCGAAGCAGGATTTATTGAGGTGCAGCGGCACCAACAAACATAAATCCATTAATATCAAATCTCTAAGAGTAAATTATTTTATGAAAACCGATATCTTGAGCATGATATTGCCCCTAAAAAACTATATAATCACAGCATTTTCATCCAATACCAGGCAAGCATACATATTGTATAATCAATATTTTACCCCTAAAATCGGCCTTTAGAAACACATCCATCACAAGAAGGATTGAAACACAGTCGCAAGTATTGCCTATACGAGGGCGAATACCCTTTAGAAACACATCCATCACAAGAAGGATTGAAACACAATTTGCAAGCGGTTTGCCTTACGCTTGCAAGCTGCCTTTAGAAACACATCCATCACAAGAAGGATTGAAACACCCGAACCTTTCAGCGGATGAACAGCACCTATTCAATCCTTTAGAAACACATCCATCACAAGAAGGATTGAAACTAGCGGTCTTCACCTGTGCAATCAGCCCGTCAACCACCTTTAGAAACACATCCATCACAAGAAGGATTGAAACAGTTAGGTTCAACACCCGCGATTGATACTCATGACTCCATTAGAAACACATCAATCACAAGAAGTATTGAAAAAAAATCCCCTGATCACTTGCTTTTCATGGGCTTTTTTCCTTTAGAAACACATCCATCACAAGAAGGATTGAAACCGAACAAACCAAATAATAATAATTATGTTCAAAAGAATCCTTTAGAAACACATCCATCACAAGAAGGATTGAAACTCAGATCAGACACTCGTTCCGATATCGGTAATATCAGCCTTTAGAAACAAATCCATAACAATAAGGATTTAAACGTCGCATAACTTCTACTGGCTCGGTCTCATCGCTAAGCCTTTAGAAACACATCCATCACAAGAAGGATTGAAACACAATTTGCAGGCGGTTTGCTTTACGCTTGCAAGCTGCCTTTACAAACACATCCATCACAAGAAGGATTGAAACACAAGATAAAATGAACAAACGGATGAGAAATATACTACATATAGAAAAACATCCATACAAAAAAAAAAAAAAAC
>NZ_JAIUMX010000093.1:0-14523 GCF_022565315.1 Cyclonatronum sp.
AGCCGGGTTTATGGCTCCTGCTGTTTTTTGAGCTCAAATTCAACGGCATTAGATTTTTTGACGATATCCTTTATCATGTCGTCCAGCTCACAGGTGCTTTCAATCAGATAGTCGAAAAACCGGCTATATTCAGCGGGGGCAAGATTTTGTTCTGTTTTAAGCAGGTTGGCTATGCCTAACACCTTTGCAATGGGCTGCCGCACAAGGTGCGACTGTTCCCACGCAATTTGTCTAAGGGTCTCATTTTGCCGCAGAATCTTCTGCTCACTTTCTTTGAGCCGCGTGATATCAACCGCCATGCCTGTGTACCTTATAAGCTCCCCATGCTGATCGTAAACGGGATATTGCTTTGCACTCACCCACCTGATCTCACCATCCGGCCGGATAATTCTGTAGTCACAGCTGAAGTGTTTCTTTTCGGCGGAAACCGAAAGAGCCTCATAAAATAAAGGCAGGTCGTCAGGGTGAATCGCGTCCTGGTAAGCGTCGGGCTGATCATACAGGCTTTGGAGGCTTCTTCCCCAGATAGTTTCGTATGCTTTGTTGGCGTAAAGCATCTTGTTATTCTTTTCATTACGCAGCCAGATCAGTAGCGGGATGTTCTCAGCGATGTCCTGAAATTTTGCCTCACTTTCCTGTACTTTCATGAGAGCGTGCATCCGCTGGGTAATATCAATGCCGGTTGACTGATATTCGCTAATGTTGCCCTCATCATCAAAAAGGGCGATATCGGTCCATTCCTGATATACGATCTTCCCGTTAGGAAGCTGAGTCTGATGGATTTGGGTTTTTACCGGCTCTTTTCGGGAAAGCGAGCGAATATGCTGCAAGACCCCGGCATGTTCCTGTTCGGGAATAAAAGTAATAAACGGTTTACCAAGCAGTTCTTTTTCCGATACCCCAAAGGCGCGGCAGTAGGCGCTGTTAACATAGGTGAGCACTGTTTCTGCATTGTAGCGGCAAATCATTTCTCGTTGGGTGTTTAAAACAGAGCTCAGCTGCTGTTTGGTTGCCTTCAGGCTGGCTTCGAGGCTTTTCTGTTTGCTAAGGTCAACATGGCAGCCTACTGCGCGAATGGGCTTATTGTCTTTGTCCCATTCAATAACCCTGCCAACACAAATTACCCAAACCGTACTGCCGTTTTTATGCCGGTAGCGCACTTCGTTATAAAAGGGTTTTTCACCTTTTGTATCAACATGTTTGCGAAAAGATTCCATGACCCGTGCCAGGTCTTCTTCAAAAATGAGCTTCTGCCAGGATTCAGGAATGTTTGCAATTTCATGATCTTCATACCCAAACATACGTTTGAAGCCCGGACTCATATATTCACAATTGTCTTTTAGGTTCCAATCCCAGTATCCGGCGAGCAGATCATCAAAAACCTGCCTCATGCCCAACTCCTGATCCTGCATTTTTTTCCGAAGCTGGTGCAGGGCGGCATTTTCATGCGCGAGACAGATAATTTTCTCCGGAATGCCGGCTTCATTTTTCCAAATCCTGAAAGACCATTTTGTGTTTACAGCCTTCCCGCCCCTAAAGGGCATTTTGAGAGTAACTGAAACCGGTTTATCGGGATCAGAAAGCAGCTTTGCCATGGTCTGTGTAACGGCATTCTGGTCTTCAGGGTTAAGACTGCTGAAGGAGCGTTTGCTGGTATTATTATGAGAGGGGGAATGGAAATCACGCTGATAGAACTCATTCATGAAGACGAATCTGCCTTCAAGATCAGTGTGCACCTCATACACCTTATCAATTATCTTACGCTGCGCAAGCTGATCCCGTGCCTGCCTGAAAGTGTGTTCGCCGGAGATTTTCTCAGTAATGTCGGTAAAAATGGCGGCAAAGAAACCTTTCTGATTGGTGAAGGCCTTTACGCTGAACCATTTTTTGAGCTGCTCTACATACTGCTCTGTACTTTTGCTGAGTTGCTGTTCAGCAACTTCGGCATAAAATGAAACCCAGTCGAATGTCAGCTTTTCCAGCGGGAAAAGCTGACTGTGCCGCTTTCCCTGTATATCAGCTTTGTTCAGTCCCGTTTCAGCCTGAAAAGCATCATTCACCAATAAAAATTCAAAATCACAGGGTTTCCCGTTTTCATCATAAAGCATTTTGTGCCACGCAAAGGCAACGGGAGAATCAATCAGCAAGCTCTCGAAATCGGGATACATAAAACAAATTGAAATTCATATTTACCCATTAAAAAGATGAATATAAGTACCTAACGCCTAAATGTGTGTGATTAAATTGACCCATCCCGCATTTGTTTGCATATAGCATATATTTTAAAAAAAAGGCTGCTCCGAAAGTCGGAGCAGCCTTACATGTTTACCGGCCGGTAAAATGCGGCCGGCAGGTTTCAGTATATCGTTTACTGAAACTTAGCCGAGTTTAACGATAAGGTCGGCGGTTCTTGCAGAGTAACCGGCTTCGTTATCGTACCAGCCTACTACCTTCACGAGGGTTCCGTCAACTTTGGTGATTTCGGAATCGAAGATCACGGAATGCGGGTTGCCAAGAATGTCGGTTGAAACAAGCGGCTCATCGGTGTACTCAAGAATACCTTTGAGCGGGCCATCAGCGGCAGCTTTGAAAGCGGCCAGTACCTCATCAAGCGTGGTTGCTTTTTTAACAACACAGGTGAAGTCGGTCATTGAGCCGTTGGCAACGGGAACGCGCACTGCGCCGCCGTCGAGCTTGCCTTTGAGGTGCGGAAGCACAAGGCCTACTGCTTTGGCAGCACCGGTTGTGGTAGGAACAATGTTTACGGCAGCAGCGCGGGCACGGCGCAGGTCTGAGTGCGGTGCATCTACAGTGCCCTGATCGCCGGTGTACGCGTGGATGGTGGTCATGAAGCCTTTCTCTACGCCGAAGGCATCATCAAGAACTTTAACCATCGGCGCGAGGCAGTTGGTTGTACAGCTTGCGTTGGAATAAATATCGATTGATTTGTCGATTTCAGCATCATTCACGCCAAGTACAACGGTTTTAACATCGCCTTTGGCCGGAGCTGAAATAATGACTTTTTTGGCACCTGCTGTAAGGTGTTTGCCGGCAGCATCTTTGCTTGTGAAGAAACCGGTGCTTTCAACTACAGTGGTAACACCCAGCTCGCCCCATGCGAGATTCTCAGGGTTACGGTCGGCTTTAACTACAATTTTCTGACCGTTGATTACAAGAAAGCCGTCTTCAGCCTTAACTTCGCCGGGGAATTTGCCGTGCACTGAGTCGTACTTAAACAGGTGGGCCAGGGTTTTGGCATCGGTGAGGTCGTTTACAGCTACCAGTTCAACTTTGTCGCTGTAGTTGCTTAAAATGAAACGCGTTACCAGACGGCCGATTCGTCCAAAACCATTAATACCTACTTTAATTTTACTCATCTTATGTTTCTTTTTTTTGGGTTGGTTGTAAGTGTACCGCAACCGTGCTAAGGGTCGCACCGGGTTGCAGAATTAAAAATTTTATGACCGTAATGTACTATTTATACGTGTATTTATCAATAAAAACGAATATCAGTATGTGAATTTAGTTCAGGTATTTGATAATTCTTCATGAAACCGCTTTTATGGCTTTGCATTATTGCAATATACTCAGCCGGAACTATTTAGCACTTTCTGAACATATATAGCGCAACAGCATAAGTGCTTCACAAAAGGTTTTATATTACCCTTTTAATCCACTACCGATACCCGAAAACGCGCGCTCAAACTAATATGATGGTTTCAGATTTTCGAACTCACAGCCCTTCAGTCAGTTTTACTAATGCCTCCGTTGCTGCAGTTTTGTTTGCAGCATTTTTAATGCTCACTTTCCCGTTTCATGCTCAGGCTGAAAGACTCACTACAGATACGGCCCTGAGCGATACCCTGCAGGTAACGCTCGAAGATGTTCGTATCGAAGCCGCCCGGCTTACCGAAACCTCGGCTCAGGCGCCCTTCGCGGTTACGACCTTCCGGATTTCGGAAGAACGCAGGCTGAGCGCTCCCGGACTCGTGCTCACTGAGCCGCTCAGGGGCATTCCCGGCCTTTGGGTTAACGACCGGAATAATTTTGCCGTTGGCGAGCGCATTTCAATCCGGGGGATGGGATGGCGGGCCGCATTCGGGGTTCGGGGTATTCATATTCTGATGGACGGCGTGCCCCTCACCATGCCCGACGGTCAAAGCATCATGACGCTGATCGACCCTTCCTTTATTAAAGATGTGGAAGTTGTTCGCGGACCGGTTTCTTCCTTTTGGGGAAATGCCGGCGGCGGCGCCCTGCTGATGTCAACCGCCAATTTTTCCCCCGAACCCCATGTAAGGGCGCGCGTATCTGCGGGAAGTTTCGGCTACAGCAAGCAGGATGTGGAAGCCGGCTTTAATGTTGGAGGCAACCGTTATCAGATTTACGGCTCGCGGCTGTGGCAGGATGGCTTCCGCGATCACAGCCGCTTTGAAGCCTGGCGCTTTGGCGGGCATGCTGATATCACCCTCGATGAGCGCTCGCGGCTGCGCCTCACCGCCGCCGTGCTTGAATCCCCTGCGAGCGACAACCCCGGCGCCCTCACCGCGACTGAAGCCGCCGAAACACCCGACCTCGCGGCCCCCAACAATCTGGCGCAAAACGCCCGCAAAATTACGCGTCACGGGCAGTTTGGCGCGCGCTACCGCCTGCTGCTCGATCAGGGAGATCTCGAAGTTCAGACCTGGGGCCTGGCCCGCAAGCTGCAGAATCCGCTGGCATTTGCCTGGATTCAGGTTGACCGCCTCGCCGGCGGACTCCGGTCCACGCTTCAGCAGGAGTATCAGGATTTCAGCTTCGGCGTCGGTTTTGACGCGGCCATACAGAGCGACAGCCGCCGCAATTGGGTGAATGAAGCCCGGAACGGCGGGGATCAGGGCCCCCTCACGCTGGATCAGCAGGAGGATGTGTACAGCCTTGCCGCTTTTTCACGCGTGAAAATTCCCTTCGGTAACTTTGCGTTTTCCGCCGGTCTGCGGGCTGACTGGTTCGATTTTCGTAATAGCGCCCGGTTCCGGCAGGGTGGGGAAGACACTTCCGGCAGCCGCAGTTTCGGCGCCCTCAGCCCCATGGCGGGCATAAGCTATCAGAGCGGCGACTGGTTCACCTACCTCAACTTCACCACCGGTTTCGAAACCCCGACAACAACCGAGCTGGTGAACCGCCCGGATATGACCGGCGGATTCAACCCCGACCTTCGCCCTGAGCGTACCATCGGGCTTGAGCTCGGTACCCGCAGCACACTTTCCCAGCTGAACCTCACCCTCGATGCTGCCGTGTTTACCATGTATGTTGATGATGTGCTGCAGCAGTTTGTCGGGGAGAACGACCGAAGCTATTTCCGCAATGTCGGCGCGACCCGTCACAACGGTTTCGAGCTCTTTGCCGAATGGATGCCGGTCAGGATGTTCACCCTGCAGGCTGGCTACAGCTTCAGCGACCTTACTTTCGACAGCGATGAGCTCGTGCAGGCAGGGGAAGGACTCAAAGGGAATCAGCTGCCCGGCATCCCGAAGCACCGCATCAGCGGTTATGCGGAAGTACGGCCGGGCGCCCTGCAACTGCGCCTTGAAGGCGACTACAGCGCGAGCTATTACGTAAACAGCATCAACTCGGCCAAAAACGATGCTTACGCAGTGTTTAACCTGAATGCTTCCTGGATTTCGCTCCCGGTAGGCGATCACACCCGCATCACCCCCTTCCTGCAAATCAACAACATTTTTGATGAGCGCTACAACGGCTCGGTCATCATCAACGGTTTCGGCGGGCGCTTCTACGAGCCCTCCCCCGGCCGCAACTGGCAGGCAGGGATTAATGTGCGTTTCAGCTAACCCGCTTAAAGCGCAATCTGCCCTTCGCAGCGATTCTGGCCCTGCCGTAAATCGCAGCGCCTGATTTTATTCTTTGCATCAAAAGTGCTGTTTCCACGTCCCGGTTCGGGCGTTCTTCTCCGGATTCCCGCATCCGGGTCTCACGAGCTTTACGTTTAGTTTTTGGGAGAACTCCGTGCACATCACTGGCTTTTGGTGCCAGCTTCTGACACCCCAATTCGGCGGAGAACACCTTGCTTTTTTATGGGCGACAGTATTTTGGCATCAGGCTATCTGCAAAAAATAAAAATCAGCCGCTCCTTACAAAATTGCAAGCAGTCAGGGCGGGTTCATAGCGAAACATGCGTTTTTCTGTACCGGAAAAATGTAGAGTTGCTCAGACAGATTCCGGACGGCAGTTATCTGTTAAATTTGGCGCACCTTTTCGTGAAACAGGCAAAAAGCAAGGGCTTCTCCGTAGGATTAGGGTGTCAGAAGCTGGCACTGTACACAGTGATGTGCACGGAGTTCACCCCAAAAAAAATGCAATACGACCGGTACTACCGGAGAATCGCAGAAAAAGGCGTTATCAAACGCCTTCTTCTGCTAAAATGCTGAGCCGCTGCTTTCAGGCTTTATAGCTCTTTAATCGACCTCACGAGGTCTTCGAGGGTACCTTTGGCGTCGCCGAAGTACATGTAGGTGTTTTCGTTGTAGAAGAGGTCGTTTTCGATGCCGGCGTAGCCGGTGTTCATGCTGCGCTTGAATACAACGACCTGTTTGGCTTCATCAACGTTCAGGATGGGCATGCCGTAGATCGGGCTGCCGGGGTTGGTTTTGGCCTGCGGGTTCACCACATCGTTTGCGCCGATTACGAGTACCACATCGGTGCGGAAGAATTCATCGTTGATTTCCTCCATGTCAAACAGCTGCGAGTAGGGTACGTTGGCCTCGGCAAGCAGCACATTCATGTGGCCCGGCATGCGGCCTGCCACGGGATGGATGCCGTAGCGGACATCCACGCCTTTTTTCTGAAGCAGGTCGGCGACCTCGCGGATTACGTGCTGCGCCTGCGCAACCGCAAGCCCGTAGCCGGGCACAACGACCACGCGCTTGGCGTAGGCCGTCATCACGGCCACATCGGTTGACTGCACTTCGCGGATGGATTTATCCCCGGTATCAGCGCCCGCGCCGGCTGTACCTGAGCCGCCGAATTTGGCGAAGAGTACGCTCGTGAGCTTGCGGTTCATGGACTTACACATGATGTCGGTGAGGATGAGTCCCGCTGCCCCAACCAGCGCCCCGCTCACAATCAGCAGGTTGTTGTCGATCACAAATCCGGCGAAAGATGCGGCAATGCCCGAGAGCGAATTCAGCAGGGAAATCACAACCGGCATATCTGCACCGCCGATACGGATCACAAAAAGCACCCCAAGCACGATAGAAATACCGCTGATCAGCAGAACGGGCGCCACTTCCAGCGGCTGTGCAAGCAGCCATCCGATCCCGAAAAGGGCAACGAGAAGCAGCACCTGATTCAGCGCATTCTGAAACGGAAACAGGATGGCGTTGCCTTTAATGAGGCCGTTGAGCTTGGCGAAGGCCACAAGGCTTCCGGTGAAGGTCACCGCGCCGATGAGCACGCTCAGGCCCATGATCAGCAGATCGGCAGCAGGCAGGGCGGCCTCGGTTACGCGGAACCAGGCCCCGAGGGCAACCAGCGCTGAGGCAATACCGCCGAATCCGTTGAAGACGGCAACAAGCTCCGGCATTTTGGTCATTTCTACTTTTTTGGCAGCCGCTGCACCCAGCAGCGAGCCCACAATTACGCCGGCAAGAATGTATTCGAAGGCAATAATTTCGCGGTCGAGCAAGGTCACAATCACCCCGAGAAACATACCGAGCGAAGCCAGCTGATTCCCCGAGCGGGCCGTTGCCGGCGAGCTGAGGCGCTTCAGCCCGAGAATAAAAAGCACGATAGCAGCCAGATAGGCAAGCTCAACAAAATTCGGGAGGAAGCTGTACCAGGATTCAGGGATAAAGGTCTCCATCAGGCTTCATCCTCCTTCTTTTTCTTGAACATTTCGAGCATGCGGTCGGTCACCATAAATCCGCCCACCACATTAATGGTTGCGAAAACGATGGCCAGAAAACCGATGATGGTTGCCGTAGTGCCCGAACCGGAGCCTGCAATGGCGAGCGCTCCTACAAGGGTGATGCCGGAGATGGCGTTGGCCCCGCTCATCAGCGGGGTGTGCAGGGTTGTCGGTACTTTTGAGATGACCTCAAACCCCACGAAACAGGCCAGCACAAAAATGAAAAGGTTGAAAATCAGAGATTCCATATCGGAAAGTAAGGGTGTTAGAATGTCAGGTAACTCAGGAAGCGCTCAGGCCAAGCTGCGAGCGCACGAAGGGGCTCACGACCTCACCCTGATGGGTAACGGTGCTGCCTTTTACCACTTCGTCTTCGAAATCCAGGCTGAGGGCGCCGTCTTTGACAACGAGCTCCAGCAGGTTGTTCAGGTTCCGGGCGTACAGCTGACTCGCATGCAGCGGCAGGGCAGCGGTGATGTTGGTAGGCCCGAATATGCGCATGTTGTGGATTTCGGTCATTTGGTCGGCCTGTGTAAGCTCGCAGTTGCCGCCCTGTTCGGCGGCAAGGTCCACAATCACGGAGCCGGGCTTCATGCCCTCAACAGCGGAGGCCCGGATGAGCAGCGGCGCTTTTTTACCGGGGATGAGCGCAGTGCTGATCACGATGTCGGACTGCTTTACGCGCTCCTGAATGGCTTCTTCCTGCAGTTTTTTGCTTGCTTCGGAAAGCTCTTTGGCGTAACCGCCGGCGGTCTCGGCCTGCTGATCTTCCTCAGCAAGGGGCACGTCCACAAATGTTGCGCCGAGGCTCTCGACCTGCTCCTTAACTGAGGCCCGCACGTCAAAGGCCTCAACGACTGCGCCGAGGCGTTTGGCCGTTGCAATGGCCTGAAGGCCGGCAACCCCGGCGCCTAACACGAGCACCTTGGCGGGCGCGATGGTGCCGGCGGCGGTCATCATCATGGGCATGTATTTGGCGAGCGCGTCGGCGGCGATCAGCACGGCCTTGTAGCCGGCAATGGAGCTCATGGAGGATAGCGCGTCCATTTTCTGCGCACGGGAGATACGGGGCACGGATTCCATGCCGAGCGCGGTGATCTCTGCTTTGAGGAGGGCGTCAACAAGCTCGCGGTTCTGCGCGGGCCACAGGAATCCGCCGAAAAGGCTGCCGGGCTTCATCTTTGCAAGCTCGGCATCGGTGGGGCGGTTTACTTTCAGGATGATGTCGGCTCCGGTAACGGCATCATCTGTAATCACGCATCCGGCCTCTTTGTAGGCTTCATCCGTGAAGAATGAGGCGAGTCCGGCATTTTTTTCGACCCGCACTTCCAGTCCTTTGCTGACCCATTTGGCAGCCGTTTCCGGATTAAAGGCTACCCTTGTTTCACCGGGTCTTGTTTCTTTCACAATTCCGATAATCACGATAAGTGTCTGAACTCCTTTTAGCTTTAAAAAATAAAGCGATTTATTGGTGAGGTTAATTCACTGTTAATTTTTCCAAAAACTCTCAAACACCGTTTCAGTACAAAGCGGTTCAAATCAACCCAAAAATACCATTTTATTTGGGAAATGCAGTGCCCGCCCCACCACGTAGTTTTATAAATGACTGAATATCAACAAATTAGTATTTGGGAAGGAGAAATCGAAGCGCTTTTAAAGCCGCCGGCTGCCGGAATGAGGAGGAGCGAACCGGAGGCCGGCATGAGGAGGCGAAAGACTGGTATGATATATGCACTGAACCATTCAGCCGAATTTGGTTGTTGTAACAGCTAATTCAGTCTTGCAGAATCCATTATTCATCATAATTAAGAGAACCATTTATGAGTACCAAAATGAAAGCAGCCTATTACGAGGCATTCGGAAGTCCGGAAGAAAAACCTGTCAAAGTGGGAGAATTGCCCAAACCTTCGGCAGGGGAAGGGGAAGTGCTGATCAGGGTGAAAGGCGCCGGGGTGAACCCCGTTGACGCTTACACGGTGCGGGGGATGCTGAAAGATGCGTTTCCCTGTAAGTTCCCGCTTATCCCCGGCTGGGATGTAGCCGGTGTGGTTGAAGAAACGGGTCATGCGGCCCGCCGCTTCAAAAAGGGGGATGCTGTGTTCGCCTATGCGCGACGCCCCGAAATTCAGCACGGCACTTTTGCGGAATACATCAGCCTGTCGGAAGCCTATGTCGCTGCGGCGCCGGCTTCGGTGAGCATTGAGGAAGCCGCAGGCATTCCGCTCGTGGGACTCACAGCCTGGCAGTCGCTTTTTGACGCCGGTAAACTCGAAGCTGGTCAGACGGTACTTATTATCGGCGCCTCAGGCGGAGTTGGGTCGGTAGCCATTCAGCTGGCCAAAAATGCCGGCGCGAAGGTGATTGCCGTGGCAAGCAGCGCCAACCATGCTTTCATGCAGGAGCTTGGCGCGGATGCCTGCATCGACTACCATACCGCTGACATCGCCGCTGATATCGAAAAAGCAGCGGGCGGCCCCCTCGATTTGATTTACGACTGCTCGCGCGGGGATGTGCTCTCCAAAACGCATCAGCTGCTGAAGCAGGGCGGACATCTCGTTTCCATAACCAACAGCAAGCCGGAGCGCCGGGATGATGTGACGTTTCAGTACGTTTTCGTGGAGCCTAACGCCCCGCAGCTCGAAGAACTCGCCCGCCTTACAGATGCCGGGAAGCTGAAAATCCACGTTTCCAAAACCTACCCGCTCAACGAGGCTGCTGATGCCCTGCAGCAGATCGAAACCCTGCACACCAAAGGTAAAATTGTAATCAGAATGTGATCTGTAGCCGTGACCCGAAATCCTGAAGTTTGGGTTGCCTTTTCGTGTTATTGAGTTTGAACCCTCACACCGCACTGCAAAGCCCGGAGACGTATTTTTACGTCTTCGGTTTTTCACAGCCCCGCATTAACTTCTTATGCCCGGTCATAGCATTCTGATTTGAAGCCCGGTGCGAGCAACTTTCTGATCATACATTCGGAATGCGGGCCTTCTGTAAAGGATTTCTGTCAGGTAAAATGAACCTGACAGGAATCCTTTTTTTTGATCAGTCCTTCCGGATCGTTTTGCCTTTCGGGGCACCCTCGCGTATGGCGAGCTGTCCGCAGCCGGCGTCGATATCGTCGCCGCGGCTGCGTCGCACGGTCGCCCTAACATGCTGATCGCGCAGGGCGCGCATGAACGCATCGAGGCGCTCTTCACGCGCACGCAGCAGCTCCACACCGGCCACATTATTATACATGATGATATTGATCTTGCTCGGCGCCCATTTCGAGATGCGCGCAAGCCGCTTCGCGTCCTCAGCCGTGTCGTTGAACTGATCGAAGAGCAGGTACTCGTAGGTTACCGGCATCTCCGTTTTCTGATGATAATACTGCACCGCATCTTTGAGGGCCTTCAGGTTGAGGGAGCTGTTGATGGGCATAATTTTATCCCGCTTTTCATCGCTTGCCGCGTGCAGGGAAATCGCGAGCCTGAACGGCTGCTGCTCGTCAGCGAGCTTCTGAATCTGCTTGGTGAGCCCAACCGTTGATACGGTGATACGTTTCGGCGACAGCCCCAGGCTTTTTTCGTCGCAGATAATCGCGGCCGATTCGGTAACCGCGCTGTAGTTGTGCAGCGGCTCGCCCATCCCCATATACACAATGTTGGTGATGCCCTTCCCGTAGGTTTCTTCCGAAACGGTGTTGATTTTCACAACCTGATCCACAATTTCCCCCGGACTCAGGTTTCGGAGGAGGCCCATTTTGCCGGTTGCGCAGAACGAGCAGCCGAACACGCAGCCGACCTGTGAGCTCACGCACACGGTAAGCCGCTTTGCGCTTCCGTCGTCTTCGAAATCAGGGATCAGCACGGCTTCGACCCGGTGACCGTCGGTGAGGCCGAACAGGAACTTGATGGTGCCGTCGGCCGAGCGCTGCTGAGAAGCCGGATCTATGGTGCCGACTAAGGCCGTTTCGGTCAGCTCATCTCGCAGCGTTTTGGGCAGGTTGGTCATCTCGTGGAAATTGCGCACATCTTTCTGATACATCCACTGAAAGAGCTGATCGGCGCGGAACCGCTTCAGGCCGCGTTCACGGCAGAAATCGGACAGCTGAGCCCGGCTGAGGGTTTTCAGATTGGTTTTGAGGGCCGGAAGTTCATCCGTTGCCGCGGCAGGAGAGAGGGGAGTTTCGGAAATTTTCATAGCGCTTAAGATACAAAAAAGGAGGGAGATGCGGGGTACCAAAGCCGGACTTCCTTCTGCCCTCAAACGCAGCTCAAAGGCAAGGGACGCATCACCCTGAATGAAAATGAGAAATATTTCTCATTTGTTGTTGAATGTGAGAAATTTATTTCTTTATTTCAGGATGTCATCATCCTAACACGACTTAATACCAACCAATCTGACGGAACCATCCTATGAAACATCTGATACAAACTGCCGTGCTTGCTGTATTCGGGTTCACGCTGATGCTGGCTGATATAGCCGAAGCGCAGTTCTTCCCGCACAACGACTCTACTTTCGCTTTTGTAACAACCACCAACGCTTTCGGGCGCATCCAAACCTACGACGGCGGCGACGGCCGCTGGGATTCCTTCGACGATAAAGTGATAGACCGCTTTTATCAGATGGTCGGTTTTAACAGCAATTATGTGTGGAACCCAAACGACGATCCGGATATCAACCTCATCGATACGGTGTACTATGCCGGTGAAGGCGACGTGATGTATTTCCGCGAGCTGCTCATGGATAATTCTTTCCGCAGCAATCCGCCTTTCGACATTGAAGTGCACACCCTCGTGCGCCTATTTAAAGATGAAGTCTATGGCCTTGCCCGGCTTGGCGTTGTGCGTCAGGCGGAGAATGAGTTTAAGCTCACAGCCCTGCTGCGCGCCAAGATTTTTGAAGAATGGGGTGGCGAAACGCTGGAGTGGGATGCTGCCTCGGAGCGTCTGTACATTTTCAATAACAATGCAGCCATTGGCATTCAGGCACTTACCGCCGATCCGGTTGGAGTGGTACTGATGGATTTTGACGAGTACGACAGTACCGATCCGGCGCGCGACAACGCCCGAGACTTCGCCCGATGGGATATCATGGTTGAAGAAGACTTCCCGACAAGCTCCATCACAGCAGGACCCGACGGCGGCTGGGCATTCATGAATTTTGGGGACGTTTCCAACATCGCGACCGGCGATACCGCCTACGTCTGGATTGCCTTCACGCACGGTCCGGATCTTGATGATGTTGACGACCGCCTCGATGCAGCTATTGCAAAAGCCGAAGACCTCGGCATTATCGGCGATCCCGTTTCCGTTGGTCCTGAAGGCCCCGACGCTCCGGTGCGTATCGCCCTTGAGCAGAATTACCCGAACCCCTTCAACCCGACGACTAACATCCGCTTCGCGTTGGAAGAAGCCGGCCATGCAAGCCTCACGGTTTATGACATGCTCGGGCGTCAGGTTGCCGTGCTCGTAAATGAGCGGCTCAGCGCCGGCACGCACACCTTCGGTTTCGATGCTGCTAACCTCTCCTCCGGGGTGTACCTGTACCGCCTGCAGGCAGGCGGTCAGACCATGACCCGCAGCATGACCCTCATGAAGTAACACCCGTACCCTGATCAGTTCGTTGATTTACAAAATGATTGATTGATCGAATACTACCGCGCCGCCGGTTGAATGCTGTCCGGCGGCGCGTTTTTTTTCTGATGCACGGGAGTTTTTTTTAGGATGACAGCATCCCAAACCTTCCGGCACCTGCCGCGACCCGTTACGGCCCGGTTGCGCTGTTTAGATCTGTATGATTTGACCTGATTCCCACCATCAATGCCCATGAAACGCATTCTTTTTCTGAGCCTTTTCCTGTTGCTGTGTGCCGCAACAGAAACGGCCTTCGCCGACAAAATTGCCGGCCGGATCACCGACGCCCGGACCGGGGAGGAGCTGATCGGCGCCAATGTTTTCATCATCGAAACCGCGCAGGGTGCCTCAACGAACCTGCAGGGCGAGTACATTATTCTGAATGTGCGACCCGGCACCTATACCCTGCGGGTGACCTACATCGGGTATCAGACCCAGATTATTCAGGAAGTAGTGGTTCGTACCGATCTCACCACTACAATTAATATTGCGATGGATCCTGACGGCGGCATAGCGGGGGAAGAAGTTGTGGTAATAGCCGAGCAGCCGCTCATCCGAAAGGATGAAACCGCGACCCGGCAGTCCGTCTCCGGCGATCAGATCAAGAACCTGCCCGTTCAGAATTTTTCGGATGTCGTTGCACTGCAAAGCGGCGTCGTTTCTGCAGGCCGACGGTCGTTCAACATCCGCGGGGGGCGCTCGAATGAAGTCGCCTTCATGATCGACGGCGTGATGGTGCGCGACCCGGTCAGTGGTTCCGTAGCCACCAACCTCGGCAACGATATCATCGAAGAGCTTACCCTGCTTTCCGGCACCTTCAATGCCGAGTACGGCAATGCGATGTCGGGCGTCATCAACATCACAACCCGCGAAGGCGGCAACACCTACCGCGGACTCGCCGAGGTAAATCAGAGTTTCGGCTTCATCAACGAGCAGTCCGATTCGCTGTTCGGCCGGCCGGCAAGTAACCTCTACAGCTTCCGCCTCGACGGACCCATC
>NZ_JAIUMX010000094.1:0-14247 GCF_022565315.1 Cyclonatronum sp.
AAATGAAAACAAACAGCACCGCACCTACGGCTCCCGAAGCCCCGAGGCTTGCATACTGCGGATCGTCCCGGTGGCGGAATAGGCTGGGGATGTTGGCCAGCACGAGCCCCGCGAGGTACAAACCAATAAAGTAGCCCGTACCCAGGGTACGCTCAACAACCGGCCCGAAGAAAAAGAGCGTAATCATATTGAAGAGCAGGTGTGTGAGGTTGGCATGCAGGAAGCCCGCGCTCAGCAGCTGATACCAGCGGTCCTGCCGGAAAACATAGAACGGTCGAAGCATCCCCCAGGCCTGCGCTTTGGGGTTCACATTCCAGGCATACCAGGTGATACCGCTCGTGAGCATGATGATGAATAAGGTGACAGACACAGAATCTCAGAAGTTTAGGGTGATGGGTGCTGCGATACCGGCCGGGCTTCCGTGCCGGCCGATTTGACTTGCAAAACGCACGCAGGCTCGGCATTTTCAGAATAAGAAATATCGAAAGTACACATAAACCGGAACCTGCATCAACACCTGGTTCAGGTTTGGAAATCCATCATCCTACAAAAAAAACATCCTTTCATCATGCAGTGGAAAATTTATCTGGCCGGCGAGATTCACTCAAACTGGCGCGAAGAACTTACCGAAACCATCCAAAGCCGGGGTATTGAGGCCGCCTTCTACGGTCCCGTTACCGATCATCCCGCGAGCGACGACTGCGGGGTGCACATCCTCGGGCAGGAGGAGCAGGCTTTCTGGAAAGACCGCAAAGGGGCCGGGCTGAACGCCATCCGCACCCGGACACTCATTGATCAGGCCGATATCGTGATTGTGCGCTTCGGCGAAAAATACCGGCAGTGGAACGCCGCCTTCGATGCCGGCTATGCGGCCGCCCTCGGCAAACCGCTCATTATCGTGCAGCCGCCCGAATTCGATCATGCCCTGAAAGAGGTGAATGAAGCCGCAAGCGCCGTAGCACGCACCAACGAGCAGGTAGCCGACATCCTCACTTATGTGTGCGCCGGAAAACTGCGGAATTTCCCCTGATTGGTGAAGGGCTGAGTCCGCCTCAGTTCACGCGCAACCACCTCATCAGGTTTCCGGCCCGGCGAAACACCCGGCCCACCCGCAGCCGGAATTGCGCCGCGAGCTGCGGCAAGGGGTAGAGGCGCACCATCAGGCGGCCGTACCGCAAGGCCTGTGGCGTACGCAAAGATTTGTGCCCGCCGTTCCGGATGCGTGCGACTACCCGGCCCGGCACCATTTCGGGTTTCAGCGGCTCATCCTGCCAAACACCGGAATCGCCGATGGAAACACCGGTGAGTGCCTCTCCCGAACCTTCCAAGCGATGCAGACGGTGCGCAATCAGGGTTTCATTCCGCCTGAATACCACAATATCACCGGGCTTCAGGTCCTGCAATTTTGCCGGCTCTACCTCAAGCTGATCGCCCGGCCTGAGGTACGGGTACATGCTTTGCCCTCCCGCATTGATACGCACGTGAAGTCCGCGCTGCAGCAGCCGCTCGGAAAGGGTTACAATGTCCTCAACTGTTCTGCGAACCCTGGGCTTCATACTCCCTGATAAAATCGATGACGCCCGGCTCGGGCAAATTGCCAAATTCATACACCGGTGTTTCGGAAAGCATGTCCAAAACCGTTCTGAGATGATGCTGCAAAAAGTCGCGGTCGAAGCCCTGAATGATGCAATTGCTCAACACCCGCGATACCGATTCAGCACCCCGCAAGGGTGTGAGGCTGTAGGCCGGGGCCTGCTTGAGCAGAAAAACGGAGTGCAGCGGCACCGATGCCGGCGCCTGCGGGTACACCATGGGCGTGTTATGGATGATCCAGCGGCCTTCCTCATTTTTCCGGATCATCAGGCGGTCATCGTTAATCAGGCTGTAGCCGGCCTTGTGCCAGGTATTGGAGATGGTCGATTTGCCCACGCCCGAAACACCGGTGAACACCCGGCCTTTGTCGCCGTCACAAACAGCTGAAGCATGCACAAACAGCATCGGATAGCTGAGCGTCTGATAATACAGAATGAGGGATAGCAGCGGAAAGGAAAGCGGGCCAACCGAATAACGCTCATCTTCAACAGGGTAGTTGAGCGGATAGCACTGAAAATCGGTGAAGGTCTTGTTGGTGACCGTCACAAACCGCTGATCGTCCGGGCTGAAATGTTGGTACGTCCGAATCACAAAACCATCTTCGTGCCGGGCAACCGACCAAAGCGACTGTCCGTCGAGGTTTCCGTCGCAGATCGAAGGCAGATCCTGCAAAAATTGCAGGGATTCGGGCAGGGCGTCGTGTACATGAATGCGTACATCAGCCGTTTCAGGGGCCTCTGTTAAATAGGGCTGAAGGCAAATGCCCGGTTCACGCTTCATCCGGCCATCAGCCGAAAGCTGAAAAGAAACATCCGCTACTTTAAAACAATGCATCTTAGTTATACAATCAAATAAAAGTTTACCTGCCACCTGTGCAGCCCTGTAATCCCCGGCTGCCGCTTGTTTGGCATACAAGATAACATCTTCGGCCTAAATTAACTGTTTAAAACACAGAAAGAATCCTTCGCTTTAATTGAAATACCGGCAAATCATGAATATATTCATACAAAAAGCTTTCGTTATCACTACCTTTTTTTTATTCCCACACATTTAGTAACATGCCTCAATCCAAAATTGTCGAAATACTACAGCAGCGGCCTAATTTCGCCTCTGAGCCCGTCAACGGGGAGCGTATTCTGGTGCCTGTTAAAGGCCGTATGGCTGAATTTAACACCATGCTGACCCTGAACCCGTCAGCTTCTCATTTATGGGAATCGATGGATGCCAACAGCACCGTCGAATCGCTTGTTGATGCGCTCACAGCTAAATATGACGTTGACCGCGACACCGCCCTGGCTGATGTAAATGAATTTCTTGACGAACTTTACAAATTCATGACAGGCGCGGAAGTCTGATTTCCCCCCGCTACCTCAAGACGCACCCCCATGATTTCGCGTCCCGCTTTGCCTGATCAATCCCATTCTATAAAAAACGGCCGGTCCGCTCTGACCGGCTTTTTTATTTTTGCGGCCCTGTATTTTTCTTTTGGGGTGATTAGTTTCGTGGCCGCACCCCCGGCTCAGGGGCAGGCCGCCGCACCGGCTGAAGCTTTCTGGCAGCAGATTCAGGCCGAAACGGCGCTCAGGCGCGGTACCCCATCCCGCGAAAAGCCCCGCTGCCTTACCTCCCATATTATTGCCGCGCACCGGGGCGAACACGCCTGGCTCAGCAGCCTGCCTGAGCAGCCCGAATTCAGCGGCGAAAACAGTTATCAGTCGCCCGGCGGCGGATTTCTGATCTGGTACGACCTCAGCGGCGAGCACGCCGTTCCGCCGCAGGACGGCAGCGGCAGCGGCATCCCCGACTGGATTGAGCACATCGCCCTGGCCGCCGATTCCGCCCGCACTTTTTTCGGCGCTCTTGGTTTCCGCGACCCGGTTGGCGCTCAGCCCTACAACATTTTCCTGCGCAATCTCGGGGTTTACGGCTTCACCAGCCTTCAGGAGGGCGAGCCGTTCAGCGTAATCGACAGCACCTTCGACTGGGTGCCGGGCAACGACGCGCCCGACGAGCAGGCAGGCGCCGCCCGCGTTACCCTCGCCCACGAAATTTACCACGCCATTCAGTACCGCTACAACAGCTGGAACGGCCCCACCGGCAGCACGGCCTGGCTCGAAATGGACGCCCTCAGCGCGGAGCATCAGGTTTTCCCGGAGGTGCGCGAATACCTGAATTTCATCGGGGATGACTCCATCTTCCGGCTTCCGGGTCAGGGCACGCCGGTTGCCTATGCGCACGCCACATGGCTGATGTACTTCCTCGAAGCCGTTTCCCCCGATTTTATGCGGCACATCTGGGAGCGCACCGAAGCCCATCCCGAAATCACCATGGAAACCGCCATTGCCGCCGAGCTGCAAAGCCGCGGCCTCGACTACACCACCGAGCTTACGCGCCTGCACCTGTGGCACCTGGCTTCCGGCGCATGGAGCCGGCCCGGCTTCGGCTTCGCAGATGCCGCCCGCTACCCGACCTCCTTCAAGCGCAGTCAGCGCACCACCCTGCCCGACAGCCCCTACCCGCTCTGGAACATCGCTCCGAGCGCGGCGAGCTATTACGCCCTGGTGCCGCAGCAATCGCCCGGCGGCAGCGCCCTCGCGGCCTTCTTTGCCGACCTGCCCGAATCCGGCTGGGGCCTCATCGCCTACTTCACCGACGGCAGCACCGCAACCGCCCTACCGCAGCGCGCGCCCGGCCTGCAGCCGCTTCTGTTCACCTCCGGCTGGGATTGGGATGCGATCGAACAGCTGGGCATGGTCGTCATCAACGCGAGTCCGGCGCGGACCGCCATCCATCAGCTGCTTTTGGGCAACGAAAACAGCATCGAGCAGATCCGCTACGGCGATGTGCTCGGTAACGGCGCCATCACCGAAACCGACGCCCTGCGCGTGCTTGAGGAAATCACCGGCGCCGCGGAAGTCCGCCTCGGGTTCGCTGCGGCCTACGCCGCGGATGTCAACGGCTCGGGTGAGCTCTCCGCCTTCGATGCCGGACGCATCTTCCGGCGCTCCTCCGGCTTCAGCATGCCCTTCCCCGCCGACCTCAACGGCACCGGCTTCGGGCCGGACCTGCCCCGCTTCTTCCCGGGCGAAACCCGGCAGCGGCAGGTACGCGGTGGTTTTGGGGGTTTTGTTTCGGGTGATGGCATCACGCCCTCATCCGGCGCACAGCCGGAAATCACTCTCTGGCTGGAGGCCGAGCCCCTGTACCGTGGCGAGGAAGCAAGTGTTGATGTAACCGTAGCCGGCCTTCCGGAAGAAGCCCTCTCGGCCGAGCTTACCCTGTTTTATCCCGCGAACCTGCTGCAGTTCACCGGGGTCAGCAGCGGGGCCTCCGGTTTCGGGGAAATCATTCAGGCCTGGCACGAGCCCGAGCCGGGCAAGGTGCGCATCGCCTGGGCCTCGAATCAGTTCACCGGCGACGGTCCGCTGGGCACCCTCCTTTTTCAGATTCTGGAAGCCGGCACAGCGGAGCTGGTACCCGCTGAGGCGCGCATCAACGAAATTGCGGCGGCTTATCAGCTGCAGCCGGTCAGTTTCGAAACCGACCCCAACGATCCGGTCAGCCTCGAACCTGCCGCCGGTGAACAGCCGGGGCGCATCGCCCTGCTCCCGCCCTGGCCCAATCCTTTCAACCCGCGCACCAACATCAGCTTCGAGCTGCCCGAAAGCGCTGAAGTAAGCCTCCGCGTGTACGACAGCCTAGGCAGACAGGTCGCGCGCCTGCTGAACTTTGACACCATGCCCGCCGGCACGCACATCCTAAGCTGGGATGCGGGGCAGTACGCCTCGGGGGTGTATGTAGTGGTGATGACCTTCCGGAATGATCAGGGCCTTCAGGGCCGGGTTGCGCGGAATGTGAGTTTGATAAAATAGCCCCGGTGATGGCACGCGGATTATAGGTTTGCCGCAAAGAGGCACAGACACAAGAGGTGAGCCTGTTTCAGCACATAACTTACAACCATAAATTAAAGCCAAAGCCATTGGTTTAAACCCGACTCTCTTAACCGGGATATGGTATCAAATGCAACCCATCAATGAAATGAAAGTCTTTTTGATTCTTTGACAAAAGAGGTATTTGGTGAACCAATGCTGTAGCTGCAATCAGCATATCAGGAATTTGGACTCCGTGGCTTAGGCGATACAATTTAAATAATTCTTCTGTTTTCGCTGATACCGCTTCATTTATGTGCCTGATTTCAAAGCGTTCAATGAAATCTTCGAGTCCGGTCAATTCAATTTTATTTCTGCAACCTCTGATAAGTTCAAGTTTGGTAATTACGCTAATTGAAACTGTCGCACGATTTTTGATATCCTCGACTTTTTTAATGGCTCTCAAATCATTACGACTTATATCGATCAGAATATCTGTATCTACCAATACCTTGTTTTCAGATACCTCAGCAACGATCACCTTTCCCAAAGCTCCTTCCTTTGTTTTCTTACCCATTCGGTGCTGTCGGTCATGTCGGCACGGTCGGCCCACATGCCTACAAAGGAACTTTCTGACAGCGGTTTGTCTGATGCGGGCTTTGGTACAGCTTTCACGTAGCGCTCATACAAGAACGCGACGAAGTCTGCTGCTTGCTTACGGGCTTCCGGGGGAAGCTCCTCGAATTTGTCAATAAAGGTTTGGGTACTCATGGCAGCCTGATTTGGGTTACTTTTTTGAAATCTATAAAAACAGCCGGTTAATTAAAATCTATATTCTCACTCGCGGCGGATTTTTTGGGATTGGGGCGGATTGGCACGTTATTTTCGACAATACCGTGGGGCGACCACAACGGGCGACCACGAGGGTCGCCCCCACGGTCGCCCCCACGTCCCCCCACCCGTTTTTCATTTCTTCGGATTAAACCGGTCTTCAATCCATTTTGCCGGGTTATTGATGATGTACGCTGAAATGTTCTGGTAAGCGTCTTCATCCCTGATGATGCGATCCCAGTAGTTGCGCTGCCATAGTTTACCCTGAAACGATGGCCAATTTTGGTTTTTTACGCCGCGGATATAGGCTACCGTTGTAATGGACTGGAATGCTCCCACAATTTGACCCAATGTTTTTTTAACCGCTGAACCTTGCTGTTGCTGACTCACTTCCGGACCTGGTGCAGGTACCTGATCTTCTCGGAACTCAGCCACTTCCGGCAAGCTCCCGGCTTCGTCAGTAATTTCAAGGATAGCATGGAAATGATTGGGCATCACCACGTATTCGTGCAGGCGCACCTTGGGAAACCGCCGGGGTAATTTTCCCCATTCGGCCTGTACCATTTGCCCGGCCTCATTCTGCTGCAACTGATTGCGGCGGATTCCTCCGAACAAACATCTTTTGTGTTGCACGCAAATCATAACGAAATACAAACCGGGCCGGGAATAATCGTATCCCTTCAACCGGATTGATTTTCGATTATGGATTTTGGGATTGTATCTGCTCATGTTCCGACGGGGTAAGGTTGTTTGGGTTATGTCGGGTTTGGGTGAAATTATAATTGGGGCTGGTGGAAAATGTCAATAATAATTTTTTGATTCGTCGTTGGGCGGACGCGTTTTGGGGTCGACCTCGAGGGGCGACCACGAGGGGCGACCACGAGGGGCGACCACAAGGGTCGCCCGTACGGGGCGAGGGTCGCCCCGAAATTTCCGTGTTTATCTCTGCTTGGTATCTTATATCTTGCTTTACCAACGTAAAATTAATTTTGGGCTGAAACCCAAATCACAAAACAACCAATCTCGCCATGTCCACGCCTGATCTTTTTTCGACGGCTCATTTGCCGGAGCAGGAGCAGTTTCCGATGAATCAGCAGGGGGTGCAGACGCTTCGGTTTATTCGGGCTGATATTAAAGATTCGGCAGATTATGTTGTGATTACCGGTTATTCGTCGCTTTCGTTTATTGTGGAGCAGCTGGGGCGGGACCTTGATGCGCGGGGCTGTGTCAGCATTGTGTTGGGGAATGAGCCTGTGCTGCATCAGCTGAGGGTGCAGGATGCTCCCTTCGGGCAGGGCAGCGTTAGTCTTCCGGAGCAGATCCGGCGGTTCTGGCTGTCGCAGGGGATTTCCATCCTCCTGAACGGTCCGGTGCTGAACCTGATCGAGAAAATCCGGTTCGGCAAGGTGCAGTTCCTGATCCATCCCAACCTGCACGCCAAAATTTATAAGGGCGATCAGCATGTGATGCTGGGTTCAAGCAACTTTTCACGGCCGGGGCTTCAATCGCAGGGCGAGGCCAATGTGCGGCACAGCTGGGGTGCCGACGGCTTCGACGAGATCGGTCAGATGGCGGATTACTACCTCAATGAGGCGCAGCCGTGGAATGAGGACATGATTGCGCTGCTCGAACAGCTGCTACGGAACGTCAGCTGGCAGGAAGCCCTGGGCCGGGCCGTCGCCCTGATTACGGAGGGCAGCTGGATCAGCGATTTCCCCGAGCGCTGGCAGCAGCGGCAGCAGACCAAGCTGTGGCCCACACAGCGGCAGGCCATCGCGCAGGCACTTTACCTGCTGGAACGGCAGGGCAGCGTGCTGGTGGCCGACCCCACCGGCTCCGGTAAAACCCGCATGGGCGCGCATCTGCTCGAAGCCCTGCTCAACCGCCTCTGGTTCCGCAGCCGGCAGCGCGGTTTGCAGTATCAGATTATTTGTCCGCCGCTGGTCACCGATACCTGGGTGCGGGAGCTCAGCACGCTCGAAAGCACCATTGCCGACCCGATTTCGCACGGCATGCTCAGCAGTTCCGATGCCCAAAGCCGGGAGGCGACCCTCGAAAAAATCCGGCGGGCACACATTCTCGTGGTCGATGAGGCGCACAACTACCTCAACAAAACCTCCGCCCGGAGTCAGAGCGTGGTGATGAACCGGGCCGATCACATGATGCTCTTCACCGCTACGCCCCTGAACCGCCGCTCCGACGACCTGCTGCGGCTGGTCGAAATTCTGGGGCTCGACAACCTCAGCGAGGAAGCCTGGAAAACCTACAGCGAGTTGCAAAAAAGCAGGGATCAGCGTTCGCAGCAGGCGCTCGCAAAACTGCGCACCTACGTGCACCGCTTCATGGTGAGGCGCACCAAAGCCGAGCTCAACGAAGCCATCACCCGCGACCCGGACTCCTACCGCGATGCCTACGGCGCCCTCTGCCGGTACCCGCAGAGCATTTCCAAAACCTACAAAACCGGCGAAACCGAAGCCGACATCGCCCTTGCTACGGAAATCGAAAGCCTGATGAGCGGCCTGAAGGGCATCCCTTTTCTGGCGAACCTCACGGCGGAAGCCTTCGATCTCGAGACGACCGAGCGGCAGGAGCAGTTCCTCCAGAAGCGTCTGCGCGCCGCCCCGGCCCTCATGCAGTGGAACCTGCGCAATATGCTGCGATCAAGCCGGGCCGCCCTCATCGAGCACCTGCTGGGCACCAAAGCCGCCCTGCTGGAATTCGGGCTGAAAGAGTTCAAGAATCAAAATACCGGCAATATTATCCAAAAAATACGGGATATGAGTACTGAGCCGCCCCGGTATAACCTCCGTATCGTGGTGCCGGCCTGGATTCAGGATCCGCTTCGCTGGCAGCAGGCCTGTGCGGAAGAAGCCGGTCTGCTCGAACGCATAGCCGAACGCTGCCTGCAAATCAGCGACAGCCGCGAAGCGGCCAAAGCGAAACAGCTCGGCACCCTCATTGACCGGCACGGCATGATCCTCGCCTTCGACTCGGCGCTCATCACCCTGCAAATCATCCGCAAAAAACTCAAGGCGCTGGGCTACGGCCGCAAAAGCATGATCGTGACCGGCAGCACGGGCAACACCAAAAAAATCCTCAAGAAAAACTTCGCCCTCGACGCCAAAGACATCCAAATGGCGGCCCTGTGCAGCGACGCGCTTTCCGAAGGCGTGAACCTGCAGCGGGCCTCGGCCGTGCTCTTCCTCGACATGCCCTCCGTGATCCGGATTGCCGAACAGCGCATCGGCCGCGTTGACCGCATGGACAGCCCGCACCGGGAGGTGACCGTGTACTGGCCCGACGACGCGCCCGTGTTCCGGCTGCGTACCGACCGCAGCTTCTTTTTCAGGCATCATCTGGTGCAGGAGCTGATCGGCAGCAACATCAGTCCGCCCGAAAAGCTGCTCGACGAGTACAGCCGTGAGAGCGAAGAAACGCTGGATGCCGACACCCTCATCAGCAGTTTTGAGGAACAGCAGCGCACGGAAAGCTCCTGGGAAGGTTTCGAGGATGCCTTCACGGTCATCCGCCGGCTCGTAAGCGGGGAGCGCCCGCTGATTCCGGCGGACGTTTTTGAGGAGGTCCGCCGCACACCGGTCACCGACGGCCCCTGGCTGAGCGTAGTAGAAACCGACCGGCCCTTCATCTTCATGGCCGTTCGGGGGAGTCAGCAAACGGCCCCGTACTGGCTGCTGCGCCGGCACAAGCCCGGCAATTCGGCTGAGGCGACCGGCACGGAGAGCGAACGGGCACCGGCGGTGTTGGGGGATGCGGAACAGGACCTGAGCCAAATTGCCCCCTTCCTGCGGAAAGTGCTGCCGGGGAGCAGTCCGGCCGAATTTTACACCAACAGCGATGCCGAGCAGCTGCTTGCCGGCAACATCGCCTGGCTGGACTCGCACGAGCGGGAAACCCTGCCCAACAAAAAAAGAAATGCCCTTGATCAGCTGGAGTCCTTGGTGAGCAAATGGGACCGCAGGCTGCGTAAGGGCATGATAAAGGTGAAGGAAAATAAAGAGGCAAATTTTGCATCAGATGCCGAAAATTCAGATTCGGAATTAGCTGCTAAGGATGATTCTTTTTCGGGGGATGTGCTTCCGGACCGAACCGAAGCGCCGGAGCCGGACAGAACCAAAGCAAAAACCAAAGCCACAAAGAAGCAAATTACCCTGGTTGATGCTGATTTTGAGAAGGCCGTGCGGAAGCTTCACCGGCTGTTTCAGCTGAAATCCCGATCCAACGCGGGAGGTGCGGCCGCAGCGGCGGATGGCAGCAGCGGAACGGGAGATGAATCCGGCTTCGCGGGCACCGCAGCGGAGCAGCCTGACTGGTACGAGCTCGCCAACCGCTGGCTTGACCTCGCGCAGCCGATGCTGATTGCCTGGCTCGAGCGCGAAAAACGCCGGCGCAAATACCGGGAAATCCGCCTCACCAACCTCACCCCTCACCTGACCTTACACCCGCCTTCAGGAGAACAACTCCTCACCCTCCTCGAAAACCTCCCCCGGATCGAACCCGGCCGAAACCGCATCGTCGCCGCGATAATCGGGGTGGGAAAGAGTGCAAAGTCCCAAAACGAAAATACAGACAAGAAATCAGAATAATTCACGAGAGAAATTAAGAGATTTTTTTCAATGGATGTACACCGTGACCTATATAATTTTCGACGCGTACATTTACATTACGAATGAGGTTGAGGTTGAGATTGAGATTGAGATTGAAGTTGAAATTGAAATTGAAATTGAAGTTGTGATTCAACGAAGGTTGCGACTAACGTTGGCAATCACCGAAAACGTAGTTACACGTAGACAGAGTTACCCGTTCAAAAAAACGACCCCAGCGGGGTCACCTATTTATAGCCCCGAAACAAGCCCCTGCAAGATTCGACCCCAACGGGGTCGCATGTAGGGAGGGCGGCCTCATTGGGGCTATAAACATGAAATCCCTCCGGGATTTTTCCTGCCGGAGGAAGGTGTTACCCGGAGCACAAGCCTTCACCTACAGATGGTTTTTACAATCTAAACCGCCGCAAAACCCACTTTTCTGACGCAGCCCGATTTCGCGCAACAGGCGGGATCGATCGGTAACCGCAACTTTGATACCTATATTTTTCGAGAATACCCACAACATGGAAACCAACCTCCTCCGGCACCGGCTCCGGCTCCGACGGGATCACATGTTTATAGCCTCGTAGCACCCCCCCAAGAATCGACCCCAACGGGGTCGCATGTGGGGAGGGCGGCCTCATTGGGGCTATAAACATGAAATCCCTCCGGGATTTTCCTGCCAAAGAGGTGCACACGGCTCATAAGCCTTCACCTTCAGATGGTTTTTACTACCTAAAGCTTCCCAAAACCCACATTTCCGGCGGAGCGGGATTTTGCCCAACAAGCGGGCCGGATTGGTATCGGCAACTTTGATACCTATGTTTTTCGAGAATACACACAACCTGAAAAGCGACCTCCTCCGGCACCGGCTCCGGTCCCGCCCCCGACCCCAACGGGGTCACATGTTTATAGCCCCGTAGCAATGCTGCAATCGCAGGAAAACCACTCTCCACACTAATCCCGCAGACCGCCATCCTCTACTACGTGCAGATCGGCAGTATCCCCCCTACAAACCACATCTTGATTTAAAGTTTTGAGGGTATAGAGATCGTACTTCGTTGTATTTGGTTGTGTTGATGTGTTCGAGGGTATGGCGTAGCCATTGGTAGGGATCCACGTCATGTTTTTTGCAGATAGCTAAAAAGGAATAGACCATAGCTGCGCGTTGTGCGGCCTGATGTGATCCGGCAAACAGGTAGTTTTTACGCCCCAACGCTACCGGACGGATGGCGTTTTCCACCAAATTGTTATCGATTTCCAGATGCCCATCCATCAAATACTCGCTGAGCATATCCCACCGGTTGATGCAGTAGGCCATCGCTTTGCCTATACGGTCTTTAGGTAAAACCTTTTTGTACTCACTGCTCATCCATTTGCCCAGCTCATTGATGATGGGCAGAGACTGATCTAACCGCAACTGTTTACGCTGGGCGGGGCTGCACTTTTTTAATCCGAGCCATGCGTTCGACCGCATACAGCCGCTGAATCTGGCTCAGCACATACCCGGCACGATCCGGATCATTGCCTAAAGCCGTATCAAATTCACGACGCGCATGGGCCCAACACGCCACATGGGTGATTTCTTTGCGGGCGCCTATCTGATCATACCCCGCATATCCGTCAGTTTGTAAGTACCCCTTGAAGTTTTCGAGCATCCCCTGTGGCCCGGCCTTATTTCGACGGGGCTGATACTCAAAAAGTACGCTTGCGGTGATTGGGGCGTGATACACCCAGTACCATCCCTGATGCGTAGCTCCTTTCTTTTGAGATTCCAATACTTTGATGGGCGTCTCATCCACCTGCAGATATCCCTGCGATTTGGTGTCAGCCACCAGATGATCGTACAAAATAGCCAGCTTTTCCAATCCCTGACGCGTCCATCCCTCGATGGTCGAGCCGGCGATGTCAACCCCTTGCCGCTTGAAGCGCTGGCACTGCCGGTACAAAGGAAGGTGATCGGCATACTTGTCAATGAGGATCGAGGCCAGTAGCCCCGGGCCGGGAATGCCTTTATCGATGACCCGCTCGGACAGCTGCCCGATTTTGATGGGCTGGTCCTGACCCGTCTTAGCGGCATATTTATACCGGATGTACCGTTTGATGAACAAGCGAGCCGGCATCAGCTCCAACTCATCGGTTACCTCTTTGCCTATACACACCATCTGCGAAAGATCTCCTTCGGGATGGATTTCGATTTCTTCTACGGGCAGGTGATCGGGCAGAGCCAGGCGTCCTTTATGGTTGGGACGGGCTGCCTTTTTGCGTACATAGGTAATCTTTTGCTCATGCACTTCGGCACGTTGTTGCTCCTGGTCAGGGTCTGCTTCAAATGGCAGGGGAAGTTGATTTTGGGGCGGCTCGAAGCGCTCGCGCTTTTGTCCAAACAGCATGCGTTGCAACCGGCCAATCAACTCATCCTTACGGGCTAACTCACGGATCATTTTCCGCTCCGTATTCTGGGCGGTTTGCTCCAGGTGCTGATGCGTTTTTTGCTGGTTCACGACCAGGGCAATCAGCTCTGATTTCGATAAAGATTCGAGGTCTGTTTCCATGTCTAAAGTTACATAAAAACAGACTCTTATCCTATAAAATAATGCTCATTCAGGGTGCTTTTTCGTCCCTTTCCAGCCCCCGATAACGCGGTAATTGCACGCTGGACTGTACCCGGATTCCTTCCACCATCATTACCAAATCCGGCCAGCTGATGTGGCTATGATTGCCGCGAACTTCAGGCAACGCAAAGGTGCCCTGCTCCAGGCGTTTGTAATACAGCACGAACCCGCCCGGCTGCCAGTGCAAGAGCTTGAGCAGACTGCGCCGGCGGTTCACAAAAATAAAGACCTCTCCGGATGCCGGTTCACGCTTCAATTCCGAGCGCACCAATCCGCTCAGCCCGTCAAAGCTTTTGCGCATATCACACACGCCACGATACAGATGATAGGTATGACTGCTGCCAAGGGAGAACATGGCACCCTACCAAAGTCGAAGCAACTCACCAATCTGCGACCGGTTGGCTGGCCCAACACGCACAAGCACCCCGTTGGGAAACACCATCTCAATGACTTCTGCAGATGAGCAGCACACGCCCGGATCAACCCGAACAAAACCTGTTGAACCAGACTCCGAAATGTCGGCCTTTTTGTTACGGGTAATCCAATAGTTAAAGGTGGAGACCTTGATATGATGCATTCGGCAAAATTCACCCCGACTCAGTTCGCTTGACCGCCACTGATCTACCAATGTGAACATGCGTTGTTCTTTATTCGCTTGTGTGTACATATCTTTTTTATCCACAAGCTAACCCCAAAATACACCACAGGTAAAGATGCGGTTGGTAGGGGGGATAC
>NZ_JAIUMX010000095.1:0-14217 GCF_022565315.1 Cyclonatronum sp.
CCGGTGAAAGGTTTCACGGTGAATCAATTGCCCGATGAAGGGGCGCCTTCCGGTGGTGTCTGGACCCTGATGGCCAACAACAACCTGTGGCCGATGGATACCGATGCCCTCGACCGCTCCGGCCTGAGCGAAGCCGTTTATGTGTACGACAGCGCAATCCCCGGCTACCGCAGCTGGAATGGCCTGGCCGGCGAGCTGGAAGACGGCATCATTCAGCCTTTCACAGCTTTCTTTGTGGAGACTTTGGAGGATGATGCTTCCCTTGGAGTCCCTGCCGCTGCGCTGGTAACCAACCCGGATGCAGAACGGCCCGGAACCGACGCGCCCGCCCTCAGGCTGCTGGCCGAAACCGAAGGCCTTCACCCGGCAACAAGCTGGCTGAGCTACAGTGGCAGCACACAGCCGCGCAATGCACGGCAGCTGCAGCCGATGGATGTTCGCTCTTACCTTGAACTTTCTCTTGAAAAGGAAGGCCGCCTCTATGATATTCTCGATCTGGCGGCAGGGCAACAGGAAGAAATCCGCATCCCCCTGAGCATCATTCGCTATGAAGCGGATGGAGAAGGCTGGCAGGCAACAGCCGCTACAGCTGAACTGAGCTGGTCCGAAACCGATCGCTTCCCGGCTGATTGGGGGCTGGCTCTGCTGGATACCCAAACCGGCGAAATTACTGACCTGCGTACGGCTTCTTCGGTTACAGTCGAAACGGCAGTGCCTCAGCAGGGCCGGCCTGCCCCCCGTGGTGAGCTTACCGCTCAGATGAGTGCACCAGCAGAAAGGGACGCGCCAATGGCAGCCCGCTATCAGCTACTTGTGCGGCCCGGCAGCGAATCCGGCCCCGGAGAAGAAACCCAGCTCCCTGAAGCCGTGAGCCTCAGCCAAAACTATCCCAACCCCTTCAACCCGATTACGCAAATTCAGTACAGCCTGCCTTCAGCCGCCGATGTGCGCCTTGAGGTGTACAACGTACTGGGGCAGCGCGTCGCAAGCCTGGTGAACGGTACCGTTGAAGCAGGGGTGCATACGGTGAGTTTTGATGCTGCAAACCTCTCAAGCGGGGTGTACCTGTACCGGCTGCAAACTTCCGGCATGGTCATTACCCGGAAAATGCTTCTGGTTAAATAAAAGGCTCTGCTTCCGGTGTCGTGCAGGGGCACGACCGGACCCAAGCCCAAATTCTTCTATTTTAAATTTCTGGTGAACAGTATGAAAACAAAACTTCTCATCTTCACTTTTGCAGCCCTGCTTATTTTTGCCGCCGGGGATAAAGTGATGGCACAGTCCTTCGCAGTTAAAGCCAATATCGGTACACTCGGGGCAGGAGGGGAGCTCAGCATGTCGGTACATGAAAAAATTAATGTACGCGCCGGTGCTAATTTCTTTTCCTATTCCTACTTCTATGAAACGGATGCTGACGATGATTACGACCTCGATGCAGGTCTTAATCTGTCCAATTATTCAGCTATGGTTGACTGGCACCCGTTTGGCAATCGTTTCAGGCTTACCGGCGGCCTCGTTTTTAATGGCAATACGGTAACCGCTGAAATGCAGCCCAAGCAGTCTTATGAAATTGGCGGTGATGTTTATGCGCCCGATGAGCTCGGCAATCTTGAGGCTGAAATAAGCTTCAGCCCGATTACGCCATACCTCGGGCTCGGTTTTGGGAATGCTTTACGCGGAAGCTCTTTTGGCGTGAATTTCGAGCTTGGCGCTATGTTTCAGGGCTCGCCAAGCGTAACGATGAAGGCCGACGGCCTGCTCGCGCCCTCAGCAAGTCAGGCACCGACCCTTGAAAACAACCTGTCCTGGTTTACGGCCTATCCGGTTATGACCATATCCCTTTATTACCGCATTAACTGACTCTTAACAAGATTTTCTCATGAATTTGATCAAAATATTTAGAAGAATGCTGGTCGGGGTGCTGGTTTTGATTCCGGCTTTTATGTTCTCTGCCTGCGATATAACGAACCCGATTGATGGTATTAAGCTCATGCTTAACCTGAAGGAGCGGAATACAACCGTTTCGGTAGTAGTGCAGGATGCCGCTACCGGCGATGTGATTGGTTTCGAAAACGACGACATCACCCTCGATGCCACCTTTTCAGGTATCGACGGCCTTGTAATCATCAATATGATTAACGAAGAGGTAACCGCGCTCAGAGATCTCGAAAACGGGCTTTTTAATTTCGCAATACGGGATGAAATTGAGCCAAGCCCGGAGAATCCCGTCATCTTTACCCTCAATGTTACGGCGGATGGCTACCTGCCTGAATCACAGCTTGTTGTTATCGACGGAAACGGCGAAAACAGCATTGATATTAGCATGGTCCGTATTTCCGATCCGCCTGAAGACGTTGTGATCCGGGAAAATGTACCGATCGGAGCAACAAGCCCGGAAGGCATTACCTTAGAGCCCATTACGTTCAGTTCAAGCGATGAGGAGGATGCCGCCCGGCAGCAAGCCGGAGCCGGAACACTGAGTGATAATCTGCCGCCAAACCCGCCCATTTCCATCATCACCCCGAGTGTGCGCTTTTTTATCCCGGAAGGAACGGTTATCAGGGATGAAAACGAAAACCCGCTTCAGGGCGGTCTGCGTGCTACTTTTATCTACTACGGGCCGAACAACAGGGTTTTTCCGCGCTTTGGAGAATCAAATCGTGGCGGCAACCTCGACCAAACCCTGTTTGACTATCGCGGCGTTGTGCAGGCTTCCATTGAGGACGAAAATGGCCGCAAAGCCGTTCTTTTTGATCCGCCGCTGGAGCTCACTATGACCTACCCCGCCAGCAATTTCGATACGGAAGAGTTTGAAAGCTGGGCCGGCAACCAGCCCCGCCCCGACAGCTGGACCTTCAGCCAAACAGTAAGCATCACTGAGCTTGAAGATGCTTTTGGCCGGAGTTTTAACCAATCCGTGATGACCCTCGGCACGATGCCCCTGATGAGCATGATCGGCAACGGCATCCCGGCCTGCTTATCCGGTGCAACGGTTAAGTTTACCGGCACCAAGCTAAGGTTGCAGGGCGATTTGTTCAGAACAGATAATCAGCGCTACGTTACCAGCTACCGCACCTCAACCCGCATTGTTGACGGTGAGAGGGAAATCGAAACGCGTTTCCAGCAGGTACCTCGCAATGTGCCTGTTAGGGGGATTGTTCAGAATATGAATTATACACAGATCGATGAGTTTGAAATAGCTGATTTATGTGCCCAAACCGAGCTTCAGGTGCCCATATCAAGCCCCGAATTTGATCTTGAATTTAGGGCAGAGGGCCGCTGTGCCGACCGGGACGAAGTTGTTTATGCAACCATACCTGCACAAATACGATCAAGTATTGGTAACAGATGGCGCCCGGCAGGTACCATTTTGAGTGGTGTACTTGAAGTAACCCTGCCCGAGCCCGATTTATATTCCATTGGCATCAACTATGATGGCCGTTTTTATCAGTATGATATTGATCTCAACAATGCCGTAGCCGGCCAAACAACGGTAGTCGAAGAAATATTTGATATCCCGGATAATATCTGCGACGACGTGTAATATTTTTATACAGAAATCACAATTACAATAACTTCATAAAAGCCGGTCTCTTACAAGAGGCCGGCTTTTTTATTTAGTGCGTGTCGCTGAATCCGAAGCCGATTACAGAGTATCTTACATGGTACCTGCACGTAACAACCTGATCTGCTTTTTGATCTGAAATCTGAATTATTCTATGCATCAACTATTTGTAAGAACGCTCTCGCTGCTGTTTATAGCCTTTATATCCTGTGCCGAAGTTCACGCCCGACAGGCCCCCGCCGATACCCTTCGCGCGCCCGGCATGAGCGGCCTGCTGTTTCAGGCTGAGGCCGAACCGGATGCCTACCGCAACAGCATAGTGCCGGTACCGGCCGTAGCCTATACGCCCGAAACCGGGCTGATGCTCGGCGCCGTCGTGTTTTATCAGTTCAAGCCCGCCGGTGCAGGCGATGAAACGCGGGCGTCGCAGCTGTTTGCCACCGGCATTTATACTCTCAAAAGCCAAATTATTCTCGAAGGCGGCACCACCCTCATCCGGCCCGGCGAAACCTGGATTCATAACCTCTACGGAGGCTACAATTATTTCCCGGCCCTGTACTACGCGCCCGGCTTCGACAGCCTTGACGATAGCGAGCGTACCGTCGAGTACCGCCGCCTTTTTCTGCAGGCCGATTTCCTCCAAAACCGTGGCAACAACTGGTATGCCGGGCCGGTCATCAACTTTGGGCGCGTTTGGGATGTCGTCATCCCCGAAAACGACGACGGCAGCATTCCCGCCGCCTGGGCAAGGGGCAATCCCGAAAACAACACCATCGCAGGGCTCGGCTTCTCGGTCCGTTTTGATACCCGCAACAGCATCATGACACCGACCGAAGGCCGCTATTTCGAAATCACGCCGGTCGTGAATCCGTCAGTTGCGGGCTCCAAAGGGTTTTCCTCTATGTACCTCGATGCCCGCCGCTACTGGCAGCCCGAACCCCTGCCCGGTACCATCGTGGCCGCGCACTTCAGCGGCTTCTTCACCACCGGCGATGTGCCCTTTCAGGCCATGCCCGGCCTCGGCGGCGATAACATCGGCCGGGGCTACTACTTCGGCCGCTTCAACGATCAGAATGTGGCGCAGCTGCAGCTTGAGCTGCGTCAGCACTTGTGGTGGCGCTTCGGCGCTGTGGCTTTTGCCTCCGCCGGTGAGGTCTGGAACCGGTTTGAAGACTTCACCCTGAGCAATCCCAAATATGCCGGCGGGGCCGGACTGCGGTTCAACCTCAACCCGCGCGACAGCATGAACATCCGCATCGACTACGGCTTCGGCGCGCACGGCAACGGACTTTATCTCACCATCGGGGAAGCCTTTTAAGCCCGGCATCTTCACGCTAAAATCAAATTAAACCGCTTTGAGGGTGTTATTTTCAGGGTGATGTTATCCCAAACCTAAACCCCATTTTTACCATGCGCTGGCTGCTGAAGTTTTTTGGAATCGTATTCGCCATCATCCTTATCAGCGGAACCCTGTTTCTGCTGCTGTTCACCCGCGGGAGCTTCTTCCCATACACCGAAGCCATCGAATCGGCGGAGGGCCGCTCCGTTGCGGAAATGACGAGCGTTGTGCTCGGCGGCATGGAGCAGCACCTGCTCATGCGCGGCCATGATACCGAAAACCCCGTTTTGCTGTGGCTTCACGGCGGACCCGGTGCCGCGCAGATGCCGTTCGCACACGCCTTCGACCGCGAGTTGGAAAAACACTTTGTGGTTGTACACTGGGATCAGCGCGGGGCGGGGAAATCCAACACAGGCGATTTTGATGAAGCATCCCTCACGCTTGAGCAGCAGCTTGCCGACGCCCTCGAGCTCGTGCACTGGCTGCGGGAGCGCTTCGGGCAGGAGCGCATCTTCCTGCTGGGTCACTCCTGGGGCACGCGCATCGGCATTGAGCTGGCTGCACAGCATCCGGAGCTGTTCTACGCATACGCCGGTGTTTCGCAGGTAATTGATCATGCACGCTCAACTGAAATTGCATATGCATGGCTGCTTAGGCGCGCTACCCTCGAAGAACGCTGGATACTCGGCGAAATCGAGCCCCCGGCCATGAGCCACCACGATTACCGCCGGCTCGCAAAAATTGTAGAGCACCGAGGCGGCGGAACCGACCTCAGCATCACCGGGCTTGCCCGCATTGCCCTGCGTGCCCCGGAATACGGCATGCGCGACAACCTGCAGCTGCTCGCAGGTATGAATCGTGGTGGTAAACCAATGCACGCCAAGGGCATCATTGCTGACTACAACCTCGCCGAAAGCATACCTGAGCTGAGGTTGCCCGTGTGGTTCCTCAACGGGCGCAACGACTACAACACCCCGGCCGAGCTGGTCCGCGAGTTCTACGAATCGGTCGAAGCCCCGCTGAAACGCTTCGTGCTCTTCCCGCAGGCACACACGCCCTTTTTTGCGAGCCCGGATCTCTTCACTTCAACCCTCATAGAAATGAAAGCGGAGGTGCTCAATTTTCACCATCCTGAAAACCCTGCCGCCTCAGCGCTTCCGTAAGCGTCCTTTAAATGATGCGGGAAGGTGTTTATCTTGCGGTATAGTTTCTTTTGAATAACACCCAAAATTGCTGCTTATGAAAATCCAAAATCAAAGCGTTTTTCCTTTCCGCATGTCACTGATCGTGCTTTTTGCCGCCTTTTTTCTTTGGGGATGGATGTGCCCTCAGCCTGTACTGGCGCAGGGGGCATCCGCCGGGTCTGATGCAAGAATAGCCGAAGCTGCCGCCCTTTTTGACCGCGGGGAAGAAGCCGCCGCCCTTGAAATCTACCTCGAACTCATCAGTGAACAACCTGATCATTTTGAGGCACTCTGGAACGCTTCCATCATTGCTGCGCGCGAAGGCCGCCGCGCAAGCGAACGTGCCGAAAAAGAGCGGCTTTACGCGCAGGGACTCGAACTTGCCTCAAATGCTATGGCGCTGCGCCCCGGCGACGGACATGCCCACTACGCCTTCGCGGTCGCTCTCGGCCGAAGCACCGATCTGATGAGCTCCCGCAACCGCATCGAAACCGCACACGATATAAAAGAGCACGGCTACCTTGCCATGGAAAAACTGCCGGAAAACGCAGGCCCCTTTTTCCTGATGGGCGTATGGCATTCTGAGGTCTCGAACGTGAGCCGGGCAGAGCGCTTCGCGGCCCGCGTTATTTCCCGAGGCCTGCCGCAGGCCGATAACGAAACCGCTGAGACGTACATCGGCCGGGCCATGGAACTCGATCCGGCCAAGGTGCAGTATCACCTTGGCCTTTGCGAGCATTTCATCCGCATGGGCGATAAACCAAAAGCACGCGCATGCCTAAGTGAAGTACTTGAAACGGAGCCCCGCAACCCAATGGAGGCAGAAGAAATCAAAACCGCCCAAAGCCTGCTGCGGGGGCTCTGATTTAATTTTATTTAGGATGAATCCGGCCTTCCAAACGTTGAAAACCGGTGCCGGAAATCATCACTGCATCAGTCATAAGGTCTGCGTATTTTGTGAATCTGCCTGAAAGGCAGTATTCAGAGCATCATTCATCCTGAGATTTCCGTTTTGATAGACACGCACGCGCACATTTACCTGCAGCAGTTCAGCGACGACATTCAGCAGGCGCTCGGCAGGGCCGCTGAGGCAGGACTTACCGACATCCTCATGCCTGCCATCGATTTCGATTCCCTCCCGCAGATGGACCGGCTGCCGCAGGGGCAGATTCGTCTGCATAAAATGATGGGGGTTCATCCCTGCGAAATCAACAACAGCCGCTGCAACCTCGAAGCTTCGCTGCTCGCGGCCTGTGCCGCGAAAGATATCGTCGCGGTGGGCGAAACCGGGCTCGATTATTACTGGAGCACGGAATTTGTGGAGGAGCAGAAAATAAGCCTGCGCCGGCACTGCAAGGTCGCCAAAACCCTCCAAAAGCCGATCGCGCTGCACAACCGCGAGGCAACGGCCGATCTGCTTGATATCGTCGAAGAGCAGCAGGACGGCCGCCTAACCGGGGTTTGGCACTGCTTCACCGGAACCGTTGAGGAGGGCCTGCGTGCCGTTGAGCTCGGGTTGTACCTCGGTATCGGCGGCGTTGCCACCTTCAAAAACGGCGGACTCGACAAAGTGCTGCCGCAACTGCCTGCCGAACGATTCATTCTGGAAACGGATTCTCCCTACCTCGCGCCCGCCCCGCACCGGGGCAAACGCAACGAGCCGGCCTACACCGCACTCGTAGCGGCCCGTCTCGCAGAGCTGCTCGGTTTATCTGTTGATGAAGTTGACCGCATCACCACCGAAAATGCCCGCAAGCTGTTCCCCCTAATTACCCGCTGAGAGACCTCTTTTGTGTAAATTTGTAAGGCAAAGCTTCCTGATGACCTCAATTTTCAATGAAACCCCTTTTCCCGCAGGTTTGCTTTAATGCTGCCAATATAGCTTGTTAGGCGTGGTTTCAAATTGTAAACCACCTGAATAAAAACCCCGGCTATTCCTTATAATAGCACGCCTTAGAAAAATCCATAAATCTATCCGTATGTCATCTGTTTCACTCAAGTACATTACCCCTTCGCTTTTGCTGCTTCTGACAGCTTTTGTTTTTGCAGCCTGCTCTGCAACCAACGCTGCACGCGTTGATGTGAGCGAGGTAAACAACGCCACTTTTGAAAACGATTCTTACGACGTTTTTCAGGCAACGCTGAGTGCACTAAACCAAAACGGTTTTGTAGTGCGCCGCTCAAATTCATCAGATGGCATGATCGAAGCCGATTTCATCAACCCCGGTTCGACCGGTAGTGAGGAACGCTTTTTCGGATACAGTTCAAGCTTGTCGCGCCATGTGCGTGCCGAGCTGTCGCTCATCCCGACCCTCGATGGCGGCACCCGTGTGAGCCTCAACCTGTTTGAGGTCTTCCCGCCCGCCCCGGCGCAGTACGGCAGCATCAATACCGCCAACACGCAGCGCCGCATGCGCGATGTTCGTTTTTATGAAGGCCTGCTCCGCCACATCGAAGAGCGGCTTGAAGAGCGAAATACAAGCTCATAAGCGTTTGCGTCCGCCACCCATTTTAAATCAGGCCCTTCGGGGCCTTTTTTGTTGGCGTTTTTTTCGGGTGATGGCACCGTGCCCTGATTAACCATTTAGGCTGATGCCGAAGGCAGTTAACGGGTTAATCCGTATCTTCTTTCACCTCTGGCCGGAGGTACTTAAATGAAATCAACAACCGATAAATGTCAGCGCTGCACTTACTGAAAGACCTTTTTATGCAACTCCCGCGACAGGGCCCGGGTGGTGATGCAGAGACCCGGATTGCGCTTGGTATGTGCAGCTTGGGCACTGATGCCAGGCTGCATGTTGCCGATCTGAGCTGCGGTACCGGAGCTACGGCACTCCTGCTCGCAGAAACGCTCAATGCTGAAATAACGGCGGTTGATTCATTTTCGGAATTTTTGGATGAATTGATGCGCAACGCAAAGTCGAAAAGTCTTGCACATAAAATCAGGCCGGTACAGGCACCGCTGGATGCGCTGCCTTTTGAGGAAAATTCCCTTGACCTCATTTGGGCTGAGGACTCCGTGTTTACCATAGGTTTTGAAGCAGGGATAGGCGCATGGAAACCGTTTCTCCGGCCTGGCGGTTATCTCGTGGTGTCGGATATCACCTGGCTTTCCGTAAAGCGGCCTGCTGCTCTTACCGCTTTCTGGAAGGAAGCCTATCCGGAAGCCGGCCTTCCCTCCGCCAAAATGCGGGTACTTGAAAAGCACGGATTCTGCCCCGTTGGGTATTTCCCGCTGCCTGAGCATTGCTGGACCGATAACTATCACCATCCGTTGCAACAGGCGTTTGAGGCGTTCCTGAACCGAAACGGAAACAGCGGGGCAGCGCAGGCCATTGTCGGAAATGTGCAGGCTGAAATCAGTTTTTACAACCAATACAAAAGCTGGTACAGTTATGGTATGTATGTGGCAAGAAAGCTGGTCTGATGCGCTCGGGCAAGATTTCCAAGCAGAGCTGATGTGCAAGAAAGAACCTATAGAAAAAATTAAACTTAAGTAACAGGGCAGGGAGAGTCAGAGCCGTGTCCGTGTTTATTATAACCTATCAAAAACAAAGCTATGAACAGATTCAAAGTTGGCGTGCTGGGAGCTACAGGCGCCGTAGGTCAGAAATTCATCCGCCTGCTTGCGGAGCACCCCTGGTTCGAAATTACGGCGGTTGCGGCTTCCTCCCGCTCGGCGGGCAAACGCTACGACGAAGCCGCCCACTGGATTGAGCCCATCCCCGTGCCCCCGCAGATCGCCGGCATGGTCGTTCGTGAGTGCGATCCCGCGGAGCTGCCTGAAGTCGATTTCGTTTTTTCCGGCATGGACGCCGCCGTAGCTGGCGAAATCGAGCG
The DNA here is from genome assembly GCF_022565315.1 of Cyclonatronum sp. NCBI lineage: Bacteria > Pseudomonadati > Balneolota > Balneolia > Balneolales > Cyclonatronaceae > Cyclonatronum > Cyclonatronum sp. The sequence continues at coordinate 9,929 of NZ_JAIUMX010000095.1, forward strand.
CAAGTTCGCTGAGGCCGGCATTCCGGTTGTTACCAACGCCCGAAATTACCGCCGCGAAGCACACGTGCCCCTGCTCGTGCCCGAAGTGAACCCCGATCACATCGCGCAGATTCAGCATCAGACTTTCGATCCGAACGGGCGCGGATTTATCGTTACCAACCCGAACTGCGTGTGCGTGCCGCTGGTACTCAGCCTCAAACCGCTGGCTGATGCCTTCGGCATCGATTCAGTCGTGGTTACGAGCATGCAGGCCGTATCAGGTGCAGGCTACCCCGGCGTGCCAAGTCTCGACATTATGGGCAATGTAGTGCCGTATATTGGCGGCGAGGAAGAAAAAATTATGTGGGAGCCGCTCAAGCTTTTGGGCGACTTGCAGGCCGACGGTACCGTGCGTAACAGCAGCATCGGCATACACGCCTCGGCCTATCGCGTGCCCGTTATCGAAGGGCACCTGCTTTCTGTGCTCGTAAAACTGGCCAAAGCCGATGTTACGGAAGCGCAGGCCCGCGAAGTGTACGACAGCTGGGTGAGTCCGCTGGCCGGTCTGCAACTGCCTTCGGCTCCCGTGAAACCGGTTCTGCGCTACGACGAGCCCCGCTATCCGCAGCCGCGCCTGCACGCCCCCAACGAAAACGGCATGCAGGTAACGATGGGCCGCCTCCGCAAAGCCGGACTCTTCGATTTCGCCTACACCGCGCTGGGGCATAACACCATACGCGGGGCAGCAGGGGGCGCAGTACTGAACGCTGAACTGCTGGTCGCAAAAGAAATCATCCGGCCCCGGAACTGACGCGATGCGGGTTCAGGTTGAAGGACACATCACCCTAAATAAAATAAAAACAGAGAGAAAATGACTGTTAACGAACTGGAAGTATTTGTAAAGCAAACAATTGAAGCAGCAAGCCCCACCCCGCCGGAAGGCTTTTTTGAAAAATTCGAAACCTTTTTGCAGGCTTTGGAAAGCGGGGCAATCCGCGCTGCGAGTCCGCAGGCTGACGGCAGCTGGGCCGTGAACGGCTGGGTGAAGCAAGGCATTTTGCTCGGCTTCAAATACGGCAAAGTCGTGCCGATGGGAACCGACTCAAGCTTCAAATTTTTCGATAAGGATACCTACCCCACGCAGTACATGGACGGCACCGCCCGTACCATCCGGATTGTGCCGGGCGGCTCAACGGTGCGTCGGGGCTCATTTATCGGCAATAAAGTGACCATGATGCCGCCAATGTACGTAAACTGCGGTGCGTATGTAGATGAAGGCACCATGATAGACAGCCATGCCCTTGTGGGCAGCTGCGCGCAGATTGGCAAGCGGGTGCACCTGAGTGCGGCCGCACAAATCGGCGGCGTGCTCGAACCCATCGGCGCTGTGCCGGTTATCGTGGAAGACGACTGCATGGTAGGCGGCAATACCGGCATTTATGAAGGCACCATTGTGCGTAAGGGCGCCGTGATCGGGGCCGGCGTTGTGCTCACGCGCTCGACCCCGGTTTACGACCTTGTACAGCAGCGCATCATCCGGGCGGAAGCCGGCAAAACCCTCGAAATTCCTGAAAACGCGGTCGTTATTCCGGGCACGCGCGCCATCAGCGGTAACGAGTGGGCGGCTGCCAACGGACTCGCGGTGCAGTGCCCCATCATCATAAAATACCGCGACGACAAAACCGACGCGGCCACAACGCTGGAAAATCTCCTTCGCTGATTTCCCTTATTGCTCGTATGGGTTTTCCGAAAGTCCCCTTACGATGGTTTCTGCAAGGCGCAGCTTCAGGAAGCGGACAAAAGATTCCGCTTCCGGGGCCTGCGCCTTTTTTATGTTCAGGGTGAAGGAGACATCATCCTCGCCGGTGAAAGCAGCGGCAAATTCTCTTTTCAGGGTGTGAATGGTGATTTTCGCCCCAAGTAGCTGTTTTTCAAAGCTGATGTACTTGATCTGAGTAAGCGGAAGATGCAGCGGTTCTTCAGCTGTATCGGTTCTGAAAACAAGATGATCACCCCTGAGTTCAAGCGTGCCGCCCTTTTTGCGCTCAATCAATTTGTTTTTTTCGAAATAAAATGGAATAGTCATTGAAATACGCTCTTAAGTAATTGAAAATAATCAACTGAAAGAAACAAAAAAAAGATGAAAATTACCTGTAAGGTTTCCTCAGTTCAGTACTCTAAAGGGTGTATGTGAAAGTGCTGCTAAAGCAAACCTGCACATACACCTATTCTACAGTCCAAAAAAGCCGGCACCTTGAGTGGGCCGGCTTTTTTTTTGCGCTTTTCAAAGGCGGGTTCAGATTGAGGGTTAACAGGCCGGTTTTCCGAATCCGGGCCGAAAATGGATCAGGTTCTGCAAAAAGGTTTTATCTGAGGGGTTTGGCACTGACTTTGCTTAATTGGGAGCATACAAAAATTTTATAATCCCTTTTAACCAAAGATAAACTGACTCACCATTATGGCAGAACAAACACGTCAGCAGTTTGAATTTAAGGCAGAGATGAAGCAGCTGCTCCATCTCATCATCAACTCCCTCTACACCAATCCTGAAGTTTTCCTGCGCGAGCTGGTGTCGAACTCCTCCGATGCGCTCAACAAAGTGCGCTTCATGCAGCTCACCAACGAAACAGTGCACAGCCCCGAGCTTCCGCTTCAGATCAAAATTGAGCTGAATGAAGAAGAAAAAACCTTTTCGATCGAAGACACCGGCGTAGGCATGACCGAGCAGGAGCTTGTGGACCGCCTCGGAACCATCGCAAGCTCCGGCACCCTGGAATTCATCAAACAGATGCAGGAAAACAAGGGCAAGCTCGACGGCAACATGATCGGTCAGTTTGGCGTCGGCTTCTACTCGGCCTTCATGGTAACCGATGAAATCACCGTTGAAACACGCCATGCCGACCCCGCTCAGCCAGCCATGAAATGGGTATCTGACGGGCAGGGCACCTTCACCATTGAAGAAAGCGAGCGCACCGAACGCGGCACGAAAATCTCCTTCAAATTAAAGGACGATCACAAAGAATTTGCCGAAAAATTTCGGGTAAAGAGCATCATCAAAAAATACTCCAACTTTGTGGACTACCCGATTGTGGTAGATGAGGAAGAAGTCAACAAAAAAGGCGCACTCTGGCACAAGAGCAAAAACGACATCACCGACGAAGAGCTCAAAGAGTTTTACAAATTCGTTTCCAACGATTTTGATGAGCCGCTCGATCACCTGCACCTCGCAATGGAAGGCCGCATGAACTTCAAGGCGCTGCTTTTTGTACCCAAAAAGCGCAAGCCGAACTTCTTCCAAAACGAAGAGCTCAAATCCATTCAGCTGTACTCTAACCGCGTTTTCGTGCAGGACGACTGCGAGCCCCTGCTGCCCGAGTACCTCCGCTTTACCGAGGGCCTGGTGGACAGCGAAGACCTGCCGCTGAACGTGAGCCGCGAGGTTACACAGTACTCGCCCATCATGAGTAAAATCAAGGACGTACTTGTTGGAAAAATTCTCGGCATGATCGAATACTGGGCCGAAAGCGAAACCGACAAATTCAGGACTTTCCTCAAAGAATTTGGTCCGCTGTTCAAAAGCGGCATCAACAGCGACTTCGCCAACCGCGAGCGCCTGATCAACCTGCTGCGGTTTCAGACGACCAAGTCCGGCGACGAAGAGCTCGTATCGCTCAAGCAGTACGTGGAGCGCATGCCCGATTTCCAGAAGCAGATTTACTACCTCAGCGGTCAGAGCCTGAAAGAGCTGCGCAACGATCCGCGCCTCGAGTACTTCAAGAAGAAAGAGGTGGAAGTGCTGCTGCTGCACGATCCGGCCGACAGCTTTGTAGTGCCCGGCCTCATGACCTACATGGAGAAGGAATTTGCCAGCATCGAGAAATCAGATATCGACCTCGGCAAAGATGATGAAGCCGCCGAAGATGCCCTCAGCGGCGAGCCGCTAAACAAGCTGCTCGGCGTAATCCGCGAGGCCATCGGCGAAAAAGTCGAAGACGTCGTCGCCTCAAAACGCCTTGTGGAATCAGCCGCAACCCTCACCGTAGGCAAGGAAGGCATGGATACGCAGATGGAATTCATGATGAAGATGATGAATCAGGAGATGCCGGCTTCCAAACGGCTGTTTGAAATAAACCCGAGCCATCAGCTCATCAAAAATATGGCCGCCCTCACCGAAGCCGGTGAAACCGAGCGCGTCAAGCTCTTTGCCGAGCAGCTCTACGAAGGCGCCCTGCTGCTTCAGGGGCAGCTCGACTCCCCGACCGAGTTCATCAACCGCATGACCCGCTTCCTCTCTATGGCAAGCGAGGGCG
>NZ_JAIUMX010000096.1:0-13838 GCF_022565315.1 Cyclonatronum sp.
CCGGTTTGTTCGAGCACATGCCGGAGGTAAATCCGGCTCATCTCGTCGAAACTGAGAATCTGCTGCAGCTCCGGGGTGAGCTTATTGCCGAAGAGGCCGGCCTGCTTCCCGTCAGCAATATTTTTGAAACCCAGCCGCAGGGGCAGTTTCCCGTTTGAAGCGGAAAGCACAGAAGTGCGGATCACTTCTTTGAGCGTCTCAAAATTCTCGGGCCAGTCATAATTCAGCATCTGCTGCATCTGCTGTGCGGTGTAAGCGGGGGCAGGGCTGAGATCTGCTGCGGCAACAAGGCGGCTCAGCCAGCGGTTGATGATTTCCGGGAGGTCTTCGGTGCGGTGCCGCAGCGGGGGTACCGGAATCGGGAAAAACGAGTAGCGGTACAGCAGGTTTGCGGGCAGCCTGCCGCTCCCGGAAAGCTGATCGAGGGAGAGCCGGGAGGTCATTACGAGCTTGGTGGGCAGCTCCTGCGCCTGCCGCGCGTCGATAAGCGCGGTTATGGCTTCAAGCTGCGGAATGCGCACGGCATCGAGTGCGCGGAGGTGAATCAGCAGGTTTTTCTGCAGCCCGGCAAGTATGGGTTCGCCGGTTTCATCATCAGTGGCAAGGAGGGAGCGCAGCTCATCATCGGCATTTGCAGCGCGGAAATCCACATAGCGCACTTCCGTGCCGGGTTTCGCAAAAACGCAGGTTTGCTCAATTCGGGAAGCAATGGTGCGCTTGCCGGTTGCAGCTTCGCCATGCAGCACAATGTGCGCGCTAAGGCCTGCGGCATGGTCGGCTTTCTCGAGCACTCCTTTCATTACTGCCGAGTTGGCAACAAAAGGCGGTACCGGAATTCCGGCAGGCTGCGTCATTTGCCCGTTCAAGGCTGCCTGACCGTTAACCGGCGGTGCTGCGGCTGCATCGTAGCCTGAATCTGAAGAGCCCGAGGTAGCCGGCATCAGGTTCACAGAAATCAGATTAGAGCGGTTCGCCTTTGACTGAAACACGTTGAAACTGAAATAAAACCGAAGCTGCTCGCCCTGCCGGTTGCTGAGCACGGCCGTAGGCAGCGCCGGAACAGGGCCTGAAGCGTGGCTCAGCCTCGCCACCTCATCGATAAGCAGATCAAGCTCTGCGGTTATCGGGCTGTCTTCTGATTCGGATGCCAGCACATACTCCTCAGGGCTGAAACCGAGGTCTTTACGGATATTGCTGTTGGTGATGAACAGGCGGGCGTGTTCGTCCTCATCTATTTTAAAGATGAGCACGGTGGCCGGCATTTTATCTAATAGTTCGCGCCAAAAAAGGCTGTTTAAAGCAATTTTTTCCTGATGAGACATAAATAAGGGCCCCTTGCTCCGGATTTATTTAAGATGCTTACCCGTGAGTTGTAAGCTGATTTCTAAAGTCCTGATTGTAATTCACGGGCGGGCTGGTGAAATAAGGTTTTTTCTAAATTACTGTAATGGCTTGCGTTTTTAATATATAACCCCTGCCTTTTCGGTGCAATGTTATTTCGCTATTTCTTCGGCGGGTTTAGCGACATTTCGGTTATACAGGCTGTGGCCTTCCGGATCTTCCTCAAAATCTTTCAGCCATTTCACGCTCAGGTAAATCAGCGGGGTATCGAACAAGGCTGCAAAGAACTTGAAAATATAGGAGTTAAAAATTAGGATAATCAGTGCGCCTATGGTTGTTACGCCATCCCCAAGATTCCCCGCAAAATACAAAATACTCAGGATTGCGGTGGAATCTACCAGCTGACTTACCATGGTTGAACCGTTATTCCGCAGCCACAAGTGCCGGCCGTTGGTAAACTTTTTCCAGAAGTGGTACAGGCGCACGTCAATGCTCTGGGCTACGAGGTAGGCAATCATGCTGCCAATGGTGTTGCCCACCATGAAGCCGTACACGCCATCAAAAAGCGTTTCACCTGCACTAACGCCCCCAGTGTTAGGAAGGTACCAGGCGATGGTCATCACCAGCAGCATGAACACATTCATAAAAAAACCAACCCAAACCAACAGCTGTGCCCGTTTTCTGCCGAACAGCTCGGAAACCAGATCGGTCACCAGAAAGGTAACGGGAAAAGCCAGCAGCCCTACGGGTATGCTCATGGTGTACAGGCTTTCATCGCGCACCAGCGAAGGCACGAGCGGCACCATCCAGTCGGGGAGGGAGAACTGCAGCAGGGTCACAAATTTTGTGGTGCCGATGATGTTGCCCATCACCAGAGCCGTAAGGAAAACGGCGCATAACATCAGAAACAACAAATCGCGGCGGTAAGCATGCTGTTGCTGCGGGTTTTTATTCATGGCAGAAATAAAGATGATGGGCGGGTTTCATACAGCGGTGCAAGCTAACGGATTGCCGGCAAAACTGCACGGGAAATCATGGCTCTGAACGCTTATTACAGGCTGATGGTTCAAATGGGCACATATCTCACCTTTACCTTAGATTTTATCCTTACATGGAAAATCTGTCTGAATTCGAGCAAAAACTATTCATCGCAACAGCCGCCGTACAGGCATGGGAAGTACGCGGGGAGCAGCCCGGGCTTTTTGAAATCGCTGAAACCGCCGGCATCCCCCCTTCCGGTATTTATGCCCTTTTCCCGAACGTGCCTTCCGTCTTTAATTTCTGGTACGAAAGCCTGCCGCAGCGCTACCGCCTGATGATCGCTGAGCTCGACGAGTACAGCGAGCTCACCCTTTCCGAAAAACTTACCAACATGATGCTCACCATCACCGACATGATGGAAGAGCAGCTGCCTTTTGTGCGGGCGACCTTCAACCCCATGGTTTTCAAAAACCAGAGCTGGCATCCGTTCTGTAAGGAAAACGAGGCGCTGCTGAAGGAAATCATCAGCACGCATCAGGGCCTGAGCCGCACCGCGCAGATTGTGTTGTGGGATGATGTGTACGCCTTCCTGAGCAAGGAATTTCTGCACGTAATCAAATTCTGGATGCGCGACACCTCGCCCGACCGTCAGAAAACCATGGCTCTGCTCGATACCTTCAACGGGCTGGTTTCCGAGCTTATGACCAACCGCATCATCGATAAAGGCACCGATCTTGCGCGCTTCTTCTGGGATGAAGGCCTCATCAAAATTCCCTTTGTTTCCAAAAAGTAAGCGCAGCAGCTGAATCTGCCCGCTGCCTTTTCCGCCTCCCATTTTCAACCCAAACCGAACACACACTTGAGCAAAGAATTCCCGTCCGGCAAGTTTGAACGCACCACCGCCATGGCCAAAACAGGCCTCAAAATCGGCACTAACTACGCCAAATTCAGGCTGAAAGAAGCCCTGGGCAAAAAGAGCACGCCGGAATCGCGCAGCGAGCTGAACCGCACCAACGCCAACGAGCTGTTCAAAGAATTCAGCAAACTCCGCGGTACCGCCCTCAAACTCGCACAGGGCATGAGCCTCGACAATGCCCTGCTCCCCGAAGAGTTCGCCGAAGTGCTCACACAGTCGCAGTACGGCGTGCCGCCTATCAACCGCGTTTTGGTGCGGGGCATCATCAAAAAGCAGCTGGGCGACTACCCCGAAAACATTTTCGAAAGCTTCGAGCCCGACGCCTGCCGCGCGGCTTCGCTTGGTCAGGTCCACCGGGCCCGCACCAAAGACGGCCGCGATGTTGCCGTAAAAGTGCAGTACCCGAACGTGCGCGAAACCATCAAAAGCGACCTTGCCGTAGCCAAGCTGCTGTTTAAACAAATCGTGAAAGGCGACAAAGCCGACGACTACTTCGCCGAAGTCGGCAACAAGCTCATGGAAGAAACCGATTACCTGCTCGAAGGGCAGCAAATCGAAGCCTTCCGCGCCCGCTACGCATCCGAATCGACGGCTACGCCGGAGTACCTGCCGGAGCTTTCTACCGGCACCGTGCTCACCATGAGCTGGCTCGAAGGGCGGCACCTGAACGAACTCCTCAAAGAAGACCCCTCACAGGAAGAGCGCAACCACTTCGGACAGCTCATGTGGGATTTCTTCCACAATCAGATCAACGACAGCTTCACCGTGCACGCCGATGCGCACCCCGGCAACTACCTGTTCATGAACGACGGCCGCCTCGGCGTGCTCGATTTCGGATGCGTGAAGGTTTGCCCGAAAGATTTCTTCCTCGATTACATGCGCCTTTTTGTGGCACACCGCACCCGCGACGAGCAGGCCATGAAGGAGCTGTACGAGCGGCTGGAAATCGTGCCCGACGCCAATAACTTCAGCCCCGACGACGAAAAGTTCTACGAATACACCCTGCGGCTGGGCAAGGAATTTGTGTCCCCCTACGATCACGACACATTTGATTTCGCAGATCCGCGCTTTTTCAACGCGTTCACCAACCTCGCCCGTGAGGCCGTTGGCTTCAAAGAGCCGCGCGGCAGCAAACACTTCATTTTCGTGGCGCGGGCACACCTCGGCATGTATCAGATGCTGATGAAAATGGGTTCAAAGATCGATGTCCGACCCGGCCGGGCACACCTCGAAGAATTCCTGAACCGGCACGAAATTGCCATAGCTGCGGCGTTGTAGAGAAAAGGCTAATGCCAATACTTGTCACCTTTTTGTGATCCCGGAAATCCCAAAACGAGTCATTCAAAATGTGTCATCATAATGTCACCCTGAGCCTGAAGACTTAAATTTTCCTGTTTGCTTTTTTAGGGGGAAACTCCGTGCGCATCAGGTTTTTCGGTACAGATCAGTACTCCCAAACCTTCGGCAAACCCCGTGCTTTTGGGGTTTCAGCTCGCCCGCGCTATTGTCCGGAACATCAGGCAGGAAACATATCCCGCTCGGCTTTCCTGGCGATGGCATAGAACCAGCTGAGCTGATACAGGTTCACGCACACGCCAACTGCGGAATACAGGGTCAGGGCCAGCATCACATCCTGATACCAGATGCCGATGCTGAGCGCCGCAAGCCGCAGCAGCAGATAGCAAAAATCGATAACAAAAGCCTTGCGCTGCCGGTTAAGCATCAGCGGAATAAAATTCATCGGCGTTGCCACAAATACCAGAAAAATGAAGGGCGTGAGAATCTGCACGAACAGACCGGTCATCTCCCATCCATCGCCCAAAAGCCACGGAAAGAGCTTAGGGCTTATAAAAAAAAGCAGCAGAAACGGCAGAAAGCCCACACCGGCAAGCATTGCGAGATTGCTGTGGATAAAGGGGATGATGCGCTCCCGCTTGCCGTACTTTTCGGCTACGCGCTGACTAAACACCTGATAGGCCGCATGTGCCACGACCTGCACGGGCGAGTAGCAGATTTTTGCGGCCATTGCATAAAACCCGGCTATCGCATCTGAGAAAAAGCTGTTGAACAGCAGCACCGGAAAGTTGTTCGATGAGGTAGTGGTGAGGGCATGCGGAGTGTTGTAAAAGGCGAAATTCCGGTATCGTTTGGCCATTGCGGCCATGCGCAAAGGCGAAACTCCTGCGCTTATCGAGCTTTGTATCTTACGCCGCTTCCAAAGCAGAAAAACGACTCCGGCGATATCACCAAACACCTTCCCGACAACCATGCCCGACTGCAAAAAGCCGCCAAAACCCAGACCTGCCTGCCCCCCCGCAATACCCGTCGCCGCCGTAATTTTGGCACCCGCAATCTTCCCGTACTCTTTGATGCGGTTGAAGTGAAAGGTGAGGATCATAAACAGACTATAGGTTACAACCGACACCGGAAGCAGATAAATAAGCCTGCCAAGCTCCTGAAGATTAAGCATTTCCCGTAGTGCTGGCCCCAGTACAAGCAGAGTGAGCATCAAGAAAGAAGAGAATACAAGCAGAACAAAGAGCGACAGAAAAGTGACATTGTTTGCCGCCTGCTGTGTACGCGGAATGAGCGTTGCGTACTCGTAACGAAGCGTTGCAACGGCTGCATAAATCATGAAAATCGAAACAAAAGTGGCATAAACTCCGATTTGCTCCGGTGTGTACAAACGTGTGAGAACCGGGTACACGGCAATCCCGAGCAGGTGGGCAGCACCGGTGCCGCTCATCATTTTTCCGATGTTTTTGAGAAAATCGGAATTTTTCAGGGATGTCAGTTTTTGTCTTACATCCATAGCAGCTCTGCCCCGTGCGTCATGTTTTTGTCATACTGTTGAATGCAGCGATGGCGGTGCGGCATCCGGCAATTCGGGGCCGGCTCAGGATGCGGAGCACCGTGCCTGCCGGAAAGGTGATGAGGGCCGAAGCGGGCCGAAGCAGGGTAGCTTGTGCGGCTCAGAAGGCCGCCGCCGGACACAGCACACATCCCCCGAAACCCCAAACAAAAAATCTGCGAACCAGCCAAAGCGTTTTTATTTGAGGTATTTGAAAGTGCCGAAAAACATGTACACGAAAAAGAACCGAAGCCGGGAGAACAGGCCGAATTCGGTGTAATCGCGCAGGATGCGCCACTGCCGCAGGGCTTTATTGAGCTTGTTGCTCGACAGGGATTTATGGCCAACATTGTAAATCGTAAGGGCTTCATCAAAACCGCAGGCCTTGTACCCTTTGCGCAGCAGGTCCATCCAGAAAACGTAATCCTGATTCCAGCGGAGCTCGTTGCGCATGCGGGTATCCCCGACGATTTCGGCGCGGATTACGACGGTTGAAGTCGGCACAGAGTTGGTCCGCACAATGCTTTCGTAGGTGACGATCTCCGGGGCATGGATGATGCTGCCCGATCCGTTTTTACCTTTCTGATAGCTGTGGAAGGAAAAGTGCGCGTTTTTCTCTTCGAGAAACCGGATGGAGGTTTCGAGCTTGGCGGGCTTCCAGTAATCGTCGATATCAAGAAAGGCGAGGTAGGTGCAGCCCTGTGCAAGGGCCGTTTCGATACAGCGGTTCCGGCTTACCGCCGCGCCCTTATTCTGCTCATTCTGAAGCAGCATGAGCCGATCATCATTTTGTGCAATTTCCTGCAGCAGCGCCACCGAGTTATCGGTCGAGGCATCGTCGGTTACAACCCATATAAAATCCTGCCTGCTTTGGTGCAGCAGCGTTTCCCAGGTGTGCGGGATAAACGCAGCGGCATTGTAGCAGGGGGAAATAATGGCGACGGGCGTGTTCCGGGGTTTATGCATGTTCCGGCAGGATACCTTGCTTGCAGGTGTGAAAAAGTGAACAGCTGATGCTTTTTGCATCAGCTTGGCAAAATAAAACTATTTAAGGGGAATTAAGTGAAAATGAGCCTGTTTATTTTTTGATATCTTTCCCGAGCGACTGCACTTGCGAAAAAAAACTTCATTACAAGCCTTGTTTTCTTTTTCCCTTTGCTGAATGCCGCGTTAACCTCACATAAGTCTGAGCTGCCTTGCCGCATATTTTCCATATTAACACCTATTATTACACCAATCGGATTCACGAAACCATCGTGAAGCGGCTTGATGATCGCGGATACCTGCAAACCGTGCTCGCGCCGGTTTCTGATCGGTCGGGTCCGCGGGAGGGCGCTGAAGAGCCGGCTTTCCGGCAGGCTTACATCCACAACCCAAAAGCGTTCAGGTACCTTGAGCGTTATTTGTGGCCGCTCAAGACGCAGAAAATTCGCCGTTTGTTTGAGCAGCTGCAAACTGAACGCGGGCGCCCCGATCTGATTTGCGCACACACGCTCATCTCAAACGGTGTTGTCGCCTGGCTGAACTGGCGAAAAACCGGCACACCCTATGTTGTAGCCGTGCGGAGCAGCGATGTGAAGACTTTCCTGAAACCAAGCGGACTTTTCCGCCGGCTTGCGATGGCCATCATCCGGGATTCAGCCGGACTCTACACCATGTCGCCAGCTTATGTGAGAAGCGTGCGGGCTTTGTTTCCGGAATCCTTTCATCCGGTTTATGACCAAAAAACGGTTGTAATCCCCAACGGCGCTGACGACTTTTGGTTCGAAAACCGGCAGCTGACCCTACTTCCGCACGGGGATACCACGGAACTTCTTTTTGTGGGACAGCTCGACAGCAACAAAAATGTGGAAGCCGTTATTGAAGCAGCTAAGCTATTAACCAAGCAGGGGCAAAATGTGCGGCTCACTGTAGTTGGTGACGGGCCCCGCTCAGCTGCTCTGCAACAGGCTACTTATCCCTTTGAAGTACGCTTTGCCGGCTATGTTTCCGACCCAAAAGAGCTGCTTGGGTTTTACCGGAACGCGCACCTGCTCGTAATTCCCTCCATTATCGAAACCTTCGGCGTAGCTTATGTGGAGGCGATGAGTCAGGGCGTACCGGTAATTTACACGCGAAATCAGGGCTTCGACGGCTTTTTCCCAGACGGTGTTTTCGGGCATGCCGTTTCAGCACAGAACCCGGCGGAAATAGCTGAGGCCATAAAGCGGATATTGGCTGACTATGCACATTATGCGCGAAATGCCTTTGAGCACGCCCCTCATTTTGGCTGGGAAACTTCTATCGACAAATTTGAGGAGCTTTTTGGAAAAACTCTGCCGGGTTAAGGTCTCTTTAACGGGTCTTTCCGCGGAACAAGCTTTACAGCTGCTCCAAATCCCGCACCGGCTTTGAGCTTTGTTTCCCGGCAGGGAAATCACACGGGTAGAAACGGTGCCACGCCTCCCCGTTTCACGAAGCAGTGCAGCTGCCATGCGGCCGGTTTGCCGTCATCAACCCGCTAAGGCCGTTGCGCTATGCGCGCAGGCTTTCATAAATGGAGGTAAGCCGGCTGCGTTTCGCATTTTCCGAAAAACGGTCGGCAAGATCGGCGTGCATTTGAGCCGGACTGAAGGTGTTCCAGGCTGAGCACATATCTTCCAAAGCCTGCCGGAGCGCTGCAGCATCGGGCTTTTGCAGCAGCATACCGTTTTGAGGGGTTACAATTACATCAGGTCCGCCGCTGCGGAAGGCGACCGCAGGCAGCCCGCAGGCAATGGCTTCGAGCAGCGCGAGGCCGAACGGCTCATCGATACTGGGCTGCACGTAAAAATCGTGGGCATAGAACTGCTCCCGCAGTGCCTCCCGCCCCATGCCGGGAAGCAGGCTGATATTGGTAAGCCCCGAATCCCTGATCTGAGCCAAAATCTCACGGTGATAAGCCGCATCCGTAATGTCGCCAATAATGGTGAGGGGGCAGTTTCGGAGCTTATCAGAACCGGCCACAGCCTCAACCAGCAAATGCAGCCCTTTTTTGTGCACAAAGCGCGCTACGCATAAAATCCGCGGATACACAGCCGCAGATTTGCCAGCCGTAGCGGGTTTGAAAAAACTGTAATCGGTGCCGTGCAGCACAACTTCAGCGGTGGAAGAAAGCTCCGGGAAGGTGCTTACCACATCGCGGTGCAGGCCAGGGCCCACGCAAATGATGCGGCCGGTTTGGGGCAATACGGCTGCGGCAAGCTTTTTTACCGCCGGTGTTTTGAGCGCAGCGTACCAGTCGGCCCCGTGAAGGGTGAGCACCGTTGGTACACCAATCCTGCGGGCTTCCTGGAGGGCGAGAATTCCGGGATACAAAAAGTGGGCGTGCAGCACATCCGGCTGAAAACGGCTGATGGCATCCCCCACCCTCGCAGCAAGTCCGCGGCGGGTGAGCTGCGGCAGCTTGTGGCGCGGAACCGAAAGATAGGGGGCCCGCTCAACGGGGAAGCCGTCTGCCGGGTAAGAAGCGGGCCTGAGCAGGGCAGGAATAAGGCCGGGTTTGAAGGGCTGAATGTCGAGCACCATCACCTGATGCTGCCGGTGAAGCAGGCAGGCTTCATCCCGGATGAAGGACTGCACAAAGGGTTTTTCCCGTGTTGGGTAGCCTTTTGCGACAATCAGTACTTTCATGCTTGCGCAGCCGGCCCGGCCGTTTCTGCTGACGGATTCCCGGGAGCCTCAGGTGGCGGAATTATGTCACGTCCATCCTCTTTGGATCCGCCCGCCTTTCCGGCATAGTAGAGCGAATAGGCGAGGGCGCACATCAGCCAGAAATTATTGTCGTTAAGCCCGCCGCCATAAAACTGATAAAACACAAAAAAGGCCACAATGGTAGAAAAACAGGTGAGGGCGATAATTTTTTCGTCCTCCGTTTCGGACAGACCTATGTTGAGCCAGGCCGTCCGGAAAATTTTAAACATGATAAACCCATACAAAATGATACCGATCAGCCCGAGTTCTGCCAGCACGGTGTATACCACATTATGCGGCTCGGCTACCCCGATGGATTCGTGCAGCGAATAGTAATTCGTGAAGCTTTCCACAAAGCCCCTGAACCCGACGCCGATAAACCAGGAATCGAGGAACATGCCGATGGCTGCCAGCCCCAGCAACAGCCGGATACGCGAGGAGTCGTCGCCTGCACCGGCGGTGATGTCGAGAAAGCGCTGCGCCGCATTCAGCAGGGTGAAGGAGAGCTGCGGGAAGGCGATGAGCACGACGATAATCATGATGCCGAAATAGGCGAACAGCTTCACGTTGCGGTAGTACCATGCAATGATGACGAGCATCAGAATGGCACCGACCCAGGCGCTGCGGGAATAGGTTACGATGATACCGCCCGACATAATCACAAATGCCCCGAAAGCCATCATCTTGTGCCAGGCCTGTTTTTTGGAAAGGATGATGCAGGCCGTAAACGCCATCGGGATGAAAAACATGGTTGCGAAGCGGTTCGGATCACTCGTTGTGCCGGTAACGCGCCCCCTGAGGAAGCGTCCGCCGCCCAGCATGTTCCTTACGGTATCTCCCACATTCGTCACATTCTGATATACCCCGTAAGCACCGAGCAGCACGGCCACCACCACCAGCGCAATGAGTACCAGCTTGATTTCATTTGTACGCTTCACCTCGTTAAACACGAGGTAAATAAAGAAGATGGAAATCAGCACTCGTACGCCGTCGCGGAACCCGTCAGGCGCATCAGGCGCCCAGATGAGCGATAAAAATATGAGGCCCAGAAAAAGAATGATTTCCGCCTCAAAGCCCATCAGCCTAAACGTAAAATCTTTTTCAATCAGCCGCCGGATCAGAATGGAGAAAACCGATGCAAACAAAAACAGCTGGAAAAGGGTGAGCGGAATAACACCCTCGGGCACCAGGTGCATGATGTTGCCCAGAAAAGAAGCAACGCCGATCAGCAGCACCCAAAGCCAGGGTTTCACAAAGGTCTGCCAGTAGCCGTAGAGCGCAAGCGGCACGGCAACCAGAGCCAGAGGCAGCAGTAACGGGCCGGTAAGCCAAATCAGGTACAGCACCACCGCAAAACTCAGTGCAACGGCACCGGTTAACAGATAGCCCTGTTGTATGTTTCCCTGCGATAGCTGCATTGCGGCGTTCGGCCCCTTAGGTAGTGTTTACTTCCGGAAGCGGAAGAGCTCTTCTTTGATTTGGGTCATGCGCTCGTAATCTTCCCTGTTGTGTTTCTCCAGGCCCTGATAGTAGCCGCGGAACAGCACAATAAACAGGCTGATAAAGAGACTGAAAAAGAAGCCGCCAATTACGATGAAGGCGCGTTTGGGACCGTCTTTGTAGGTGGGCAGGTGGGCTACATCAATAATCTGAATGTTGCGGCGGGGCGACTCAACCAGCATTTGCTGCTGCACATACTGCGGGAAAATGGTTTCATAGATTTTTCCCTGAATCACTACATCGCGGTACAGGCGCATGTACTGAAGGGCAAGATCTGGAACGTCTGCAAATCCCGGAAGGAAGCGGGCGCTTTCGCTGATTTCGCGGTCGCCGCGGGTGTTGAGGTCCTGAAGGGCGCGTTGAAGCTCGGCACGGGCACGAATCATGTTGTTCAGCTCAGGGTTGCCCGGCTCCACACGGGTTCGCATGAGGTTAATTTCGATGTCAAGCTCCATAATCTGCGCCGCAATGCCGGCCATGGACTGAACCAGTACCGAGCTTTGGCGCTCAATATCAATGATGCCGTGCTCCTGCTGAAAGGCTTTGAAACGAAGCTCGGCTTCTTCCAGCTCACGCAGGTTTTGGTGATAGCGTTTTTCAATCACCTGAAAGCGCTCAAAGGTATTCGCATCGTTGAGGCGGGTCACGACCGAATCAAGGAAGGAAATGTAGAAGGCGGTCATGGCCTGTGCCCGCTCCGGCTCGCGGTCAACAACTGAGAGCTGAATCGCCGTGATGGGGTTGAAGCCGAAGCCCCCTTCACGTACCAGATTGATGCGGGTGTTGTTATCGAGGGTACGCAGGGTCTGCTCAATTACGGTGTGCCCGTACACTTCCATCAGGTCGAACTCTTCGATAATGCGCTCGCGCACGGTTCGGCTGTTCAGGATGATGCTCAGCGCCTCGGTATTGATGCTCTCACCGCTGAACGACAGCGGCATGAGGTTTCCGGCAAGTCCCGCAAGTCCGCCCAGGGACGGTCCCGAAGCCTTAACCGGCATCACAATAGAATCTGATTTAAAGGTAGGCGGCCATAACAGGCTCACAACAAGGGCAATGAGTGTTACAAAAAATACTGTTCTTATGATGAACCATTTTTGCTTTACAAGGCTCAGCAGCAAGTCGAGCAGGTTGATGCTTTTTGGTTCCTGTGGTTGATTCATCCTGAAATAAAAAATGTGCGAATTGACGGAAAGAAAAACGGGGAGAAGGAATTGTGCATCCTTCAGGCAAGAGCGGCTTTAACTCTTGGTGACCTGTATTGTTCGGCAGGCTGCCGGTTTTTGTGGTAAACTTCCCAATATAACCCACTTTATTCAAAAATAATACCCGGGGCAGACCGGCTTCGCAACAACATAGCCCTGCTGTCGGCCTGCTATTTCACCAGCGTCATTTTCCGGGTTTGGGTGCCGCTCGGGGTTGTGAGGCGGTAGAGGTAGATGCCGCTCGAAAGCTGACTCCCATCAAACACCACCCCGTGAAAACCGCTGCCTCTGAAACCATCGGTGAGGGTTGCCACATGCCGGCCGGTTAAGTTGAAAACTTCGAGACGCACCTCTGCCGGTTCGGATAGGAAAAATTCGATGATGGTATCCGGATTGAAGGGGTTCGGGTAGTTCTGATGCAGCTCCACCCGCAACGGCTGCTCCGGCGGTTCAACGGGGATGGCGGCCGGGGTGAGGCTCACCTCAATTTCACCAACGCTAAGCTGATCGCGGGCACCGCTGTCTTCGGCGAGCTGCTCCCCGGTGTAGTAATAGCGCCAGAGCAGCTGCACATAGCGCTGATTCTGCGCTTCGACAGGCAGGATGATGTTTTCGAAGCGCTGCGTATGCCCGGCCTCGTCGCTGCGGTTGTACTCAACCGCTTCGCCGTTGGGCAGCAGCACATCTTCGAAAGGCCCCTCATCGCCTATGCGGTACTGCAGGCGGATGGCGTACACGCGCGAGTTTGGCGCAAGCGTGCCCCCGGTCCAGGAAACCGTTGTGAGATCGTCGCCGGTTGTGTCGAGGGCCAGGAGCGCGCCGCCGAGCCGCGTACCGGGAAAGCCCGGGTTGCCGTCCTCATTACCGGTATTGATGAAAGCGAAGCCGTCCTCACCCAGGCCGTTGATGCGGGTGCGGGTCTCCAGGTTGTAAGCACCGGAGGTGAAACCGGCAACGGCGGCATTCAGGCCGGGATCGGCTTCATCCATAAAAACAAAAGCCATATTTGCAGGGAAGCTTCCGGCAGGTGCATCGGCGGGCCAGCCGCTCAGGTAGAAGTCCTCATAGCCCACGGTATGGGCTTCGGGAAAAGCTTCAATCTCGGTTTCGGTGAAAACGGCGGTGAGGAGCAGGTTGCCGGTCGCGGTGACAGTAATTTCAGCTTCGGTCACAGGTCCGCCGGGCAGGCCTTCCCAGTGGGAAAAGGCGTAGCCGAAGCCTGGTTCAGCGGTCAGGCTGAGGGGCACATCCCGGAAGTAGTAGCCCGTCCACGGCCAAAGGGGCTGACTCAGACCCGCTGTTTCAGGGCTAATGCGGAAGCCGTCAACTGCTA
>NZ_JAIUMX010000097.1:0-13834 GCF_022565315.1 Cyclonatronum sp.
AAATCGGCAACGCTGCCATCGGGCGCGGTAAGCTGCAGCGGCTCTCCGGCAGCGGCAATGCTGAAATTGGTGTGCAGCTCGCCAAAGGCAAGGCGGCGGTCTTTGCCGGAAGCCCATACCAGCAGGAAGCCGCCGGGCGCGATGCTTACCGGTGGAAAAATCCAGCGGTAGGGCCGGGAGGGATCGTCGGTGAGGCCGAAGCCGCTGAGGTTCACCGCTTCGGTGCCGGCGTTGAACAGCTCGATCCAGTCTTCGAAATCGCCGTCTTCATCAGCGATGGTGCTTTGGTTAGACGCCTGGAATTCGTTGATGTACACCTGCGCAACGGTCGCGGGAAGTGGGATGAGGCCAAATACGAATACGGCGCACATCACCCTAAAAAGAAAAGCATGTCCCTTCAAAAATTGTGATAAAGAGGCTCTTGTCGGAAGGATAGAATTAGGATTTGGCACGGCGTAATCAGTTGAGAATGGCTATTTTGTCCAAAATTTCAGATGAAACCTGCGACGCTTTACAGACAACTTTCTACAGATGGTATCCGCCGGCTTTTTTTGAAAGTGCTGCCTGTGAAAAAAATAATATTGACTACGGAAGCCGACAGGATGCAGTCTTTCCAAAGATAGCATTGAAGAAGATGAAAAGTACAGAATTACCGTAGCGGGGAAAGGTCTCTCATGGATGGTTCGAAGGTGTCCACACATTAATGGTCATACAGCGCATTTGCAAATCCATGGTTTGACAGCGAATCTGGGATTTTGTGATATTCGCTAAGGAACCTCATCTTTGGAACGAAGGCTATTAACGATGAAAGCTGCCAGTACCACAGAACTGTCCAAAACCCAACCTTCGCCTTTAGCCTGCGTAGGCAAAGCCTTTGTATTTTGACTTAACTATACCGACCTGAACTGATGAAAACGATGATGAAAGCTTACCACACGCCATCTGCTTTTCTATTTTTCCTGCTGGTGATTGCGGGGGGCTTCACGCTCCTCCTTCATCCGGCTGATGCCCTGGCCAAAGATTACGAGATCCCCGCCCTGCGGATTGTGGCGGAAATCCGGCCTTCGGGGGAAGTCTTCATCACCGAGGAGCGCACTTTCCGGTTTGAGGGCAGCTACAGCTGGTTCGAGCAGGATATCCGGAAGCTGGGGTTCCGGGAAATCCGGGAGATTGAGGTGCGCGAGGGCGGGCAGCAGTTCCGCTTTGAAGACAGCAACGAGCCCGGCACCTATTCGATCCGCGACGGGAACCGCGTGGTGACCATCCGCACCAATTTCAGTGCGCAGGATGAAAGCCGGACCTTTACGCTGAGCTACATTCTGGAAGGTGCGCTGGCTTCAGACGGCGAATGGGCGGAGTTTTACTGGGCATTTCTCGGTTCTGACTGGGACCGTGCCCATCAGAATATTGAAATCGAAATTGTGCTGCCGGAGGGCCTTTCTGCGGATGAGCTGATTGCCTGGCCGGAAACCCGCGCACAGAATGCGCAGCTCAGCACAGAAAGCAATCGGGTGCTTTTTACTGCGGAGCGGAACCGGGGCGACCGGGCGCTGCGCATCCGCACTTTTTTCCCGGAGCGTCTGGTCGAAAACACGGTACCCTCAGAGGCGACGCTCAATCCGTTCGTGATCATGCAGGAGCGGGAGGAAGCCGAGCTGCGCAAAGCCCGGATGTCAGCTTTTCTGATACCGCTGGGCTGGGTGCTTGCAGCTGCAAGCCTGGTTTTTGCGATGGTGCTGGTTCTCAAATTCGGCGGACGTCCGCAGCTGGCCGAGCACTTCCCGGAAATGCTGGAAACGCCTCCCTCTGAAATGCCGCCGGCAATGGTCGGCTGGCTGTTCCGCAACCTCTACAGCGATCACAACAGCCGCTTTGTGGCAACCATCTTCGATTTATCGCGGAAGGGCTACTTCCGGATTGTGCAGGAAAGGGAAGAAACCGGCACCTTCCGGAAAAAGGAGACCGAGGTTTACCTGCTTGAGCGCACTGGCAAAACAGATTACAGCGGGCTGAAAAGCTGGGAAACGGAAGTCGTTACCCTGCTCGAAGGGCGGCTGAACGGCGAAAAAAAGCGGCTCAACAAGCTTTTTGATTTCAGCTCAAAAGAGCACAAAGCCCAAACGGCATTCACGACATGGTGGAGCAAATGGTTCAGCGAAATCGGCCTGGAAGCCCGCGCCAATAACTGGATGGTGGATAACACCAAGCCTATTGTGCTGAATATGTTGGTTCAGGCGATGCTGTTTTTGTTCGGATTTTTCCTCCTCATTTACAACAGCGAAGCAGGGCCGGCAAGCGGTGTAGCCCTGCTCATTGCATCAGGACTTGCCTTGGTGCTCACCATCGCCCTGAATGTGCGCACTGAGGAAGGCGAGCGCGTGTACCGCCGCTGGAAAGCCTACCGGCTCGCACTCACTGAAGGCCGGGTTTCCATGAAGCCGGAACTGAAAGGGCTGCACATCGTGTACGCCATCGCCCTGGGGCTGAACAAAAAGAAGATGGGTACACTCATCGAAAGCATTAATCCGCAGCCCGACGATTTAACGTGGATGTTTTTCATGCCGGGCTTTTTCCCCAACGCGGCCCTGTTTTCGAACGTAGTGCACACGGCGGTTGTGTCAACCACCACAAGCATCAGCACCGGCACGGGTGCGGTTGGCGGGGCAGCAGGTGGTGGTGGCGGAGGTCGTGCAGGATAGCGGAGGACAGGGCGGGGAGCCGGATATCGCACGCCAAAAAGCAAGGCGTTTGCCGTTGGCCTGCGATGGTTGTTAAATCACGAAAGACCTTGATGTGCACGGAGTTTCCCCCCCTAAAAAAGAAAACAGCACTGCCGGGCAGCCGGTTTCAGGCGGATCGGTTGCTTCCCGGACTTGCATAAAACAGCAAAAGCCTTCCGGCGCGAACCGGAAGGCTTTTGTTTTATTTGGAAATTTGAAAATCCGCGATGGGACGGCTTACTCGCAAAAAGCGTCGAAAACCATTTTGAGGTCGCCGGCAACTTCCTGTGCGCTGCGGCCTTCTACGCGGTGGCGCGGGATCATCGCCTTAATTTCGCCGTCTTTAAAGAAGGCAAAGCTGGGCGATGAGGGCGGATATTCCGCAAAGTACTCGCGGGCGCGGGCGGTTGCTTCCTTATCCTGACCAGCGAACACGGTGAAGAGGTGGGTCGGCTTCTTGTCGTTTTCGAGGGCGATTTTCACTGCGGGGCGTGCGTTGCCGGCGGCACAGCCGCAAACGGAGTTGATCACGAGCAGCATGGTGCCTTCTTTGGTGCCCTGCATCATGGTGTCAACTTCAGCCGGGGTGGTAACTTCTTTAACACCAAGTTCGGTGAGCTCATCGCGCATCCAGGTGGTGTCGGGACCTATACCAAAACCAAATTGCATAATAGTTTCTGTTTTCAGGTTAGTAATAGTTGCAGCAGTGCCGGTTAGGCACCTGAACTGCCCTGAATTGTGTTATTAATACAGGTTTTGTGTTAGCACAGGGCAGTCTTATCTTAGTGGGCTAATATAACATTTTTTGTTTTCAATACGTGCCCGTCCTAACGATTGCGGCGCCCACTGCTACGCCTTTACGTTCAGCCCTATGACTGCATTTTCCGTCCCAAAATATTTTGTTTTTTTGCTGCTGCCTGCGCTGGTATGGCTGCTTGCAGCCTGCTCCGGGCCGAGGCAGGTTTCGAGCCTCGCACTCGCAGAGCCGGTTACCATCGACGGCGACTTCAATGACTGGCCCTCAGCGGCTCTGAATTCTAATTTAATTGATGATTTCGATGTTGCCATTGGCAACGACGACCGTTTCGTGTACATCGCAGTGAACTTCCGGAATAACCGCACCTGGCAGATGGCCCGCGACCACGGGTTCCGGATGTTTTTCGACAACGGCAATCAGCTGCGGCGCTCGTTCGGGATTGTGTTCCCTACCGGAATTGTGGAGGCACTCGGCGACTTCCCCGGTGCCCGGCAGAGCTACCTCGAGAACCCGGGCTGGCAGAATATGCCGGAAAACCAGCGGCTGGTGCAGCAGGCGGAGCAGCAGCTTGGCGAGCGGGTGCAGGTGATACGGCGCACCGAACGCCGCGACCGCATCAGGCCAACGCTGGTTTCTACTGAGCGGCTGGAGGCCAACGGCATCCTCGTTGGGGTAAGCGGCAGCAGCCGGGTGATGTCGCTGGAAGTGCGCATCCCGCTCGATGACGGCTCGGGCGATTTTTTCGCCATCACACCGGATAACAACGGCCGGTTTTACATAGATTTCGAGATCGAACCGCTGAGCTATGAAGAGATTACCGGTGAAAACCCTACCTTCGAAACCGTAGAAACCGCTGACCGCCGCGACCCGACCGGGCGCCAGACCCGAACCCGGCAGCAGCTCAGCGTTTCAAACCCGCGGCTGTATGCGCAGCTGAGCTACATTTTCCAGGAGCGCGTTCGGGTTACCCTAAGCGAGCAAAACTGAGCGCGCAATTGCCGCATAGGTTGTTCAGGATTGGAAGCGCATCATCCTGAAAAAAATAAAGGCCGGACATCTGCACTTGCAGACATCCGGCCTTTTTTTTTGCGCTGCTGCTGCTAAGCAGTCATGAACTTATTTTGCAGCAAGGTAAAGCTCGTTCACTTTGGCCCAGTTTACCACATGCCAGAAAGCCGAGATGTAGTCGGGGCGGCGGTTCTGATAGTTGAGGTAGTAGGCGTGCTCCCAAACATCGAGACCAAGAATCGGGGTATGCCCGCTCATTACCGGTGAATCCTGATTGGCGGTTGAAGTAACGTGCAGCTTGCCGCTGCCGTCAACTACCAGCCATGCCCAGCCTGAACCGAAACGGGTAGCGGCTGCATTCGCGAAGGCCTCTTTAAAAGCATCGAAGCTGCCGAAAGTACTGCTGATCGCATCAGCAAGTTCGCCGGTGGGGTTTCCGCCGCCGTTTGGAGAAAGAACCGTCCAGAAAAGCGTGTGGTTGGCGTGTCCGCCGGCATTGTTGATTACACCCTGCTTTTTGTCAGCGGGTAGTTTATCCAGATTTGTGAGAACTTCTTCTACGGAAGCATCAGCGAGTTCGGTGCCTGCAAGGGCATCGTTTGCTTTGGTAATATATGCGTTGTGATGCTTGGTATGGTGTATTTCCATAGTTTTTGCATCGAAATGCGGCTCAAGGGCATCGTATGCATAGGGAAGTTCTGGAAGTGTGAAAGCCATAATAAATTTCCTTTTAATTTTGTAGTTAATAACAGCAGTAAATGAAGGCGCTTTTGAAAGGCCTTATAAACGATTTATGTGAAAATGTTGCCTGAAACAACATCATCCGGAACACTGCAATTTTTATACCAGTGTTGCTATTATACAGCACAGCAACAAGTTAGCAGTCGTTTACATGTCAGAATAACAGAAGGCAGTTCATTATAATTCACCGGCTTGGGGCTATAAGTCAGGGAAAAACGTTTATCCTTTTGTATCTTAAGCGATTATATGAATAAACGCAGATAGAGAAGTTAGCAGCCAAAACTGCACAGCAAAGGACGAACCAAACCTATTTTTATGAAATACGATTATGACCTGATTATTCTGGGAAGCGGCCCTGCCGGTTTTTCAGCCGCGATGCAATCAACCAAGTTCGGGAAAAAGGTGTTGCTCGTTGAGGCCGACGCCAAACACCTTGGCGGCGCGTGGATCAATGCCGGAACCGTTCCGAGCAAAGCCCTGCGTGAAGCAGCAGCTTCCATTTTTAAGTACAATCAGCTTTTCGGAGCTGACGGGGCAAGCCGCAATTATCAGCGGTATAAAATGGCCGACCTGCTTCGCTTTAAGGATCAGGTAGTGAAGTATGAAAACAGCGAAGTAAAGCGCAACCTGATAAAAAATGAAGTTCATACGGCAAGGGGGATGGGGCATTTGCTCGATCCGCATACTGTAGAAGTGAGCGATCACCTGGGTACACGGAAAAAATACCGGGCTGAGTTTATCCTGCTCGCAACGGGATCTTCAGGCAGCAAGCCCAAAAACTTTGAAGTGGATCACCGCCTCGTGGTTGATAACCGCAGCCTTGTTAATATGACCCATGTACCTAAACGACTGGTGATTATCGGTGGCGGCGTTAACGCAATTGAATATGCTACCATTTTTTCAGCTCTTGGCACCAAAGTAAACCTGCTGAGCTCACGCGAGACCTACCTACCTTTCCTGGATTCAGAAATTAAAAAGGAATTCGATCTTGCTCTCAGTCAGCAGCGCATGGTTATTCATACGCAGGTTTATGTTGAAGGCGTTTCTGAAAATCCGCTTCGCAATTGTACCGAAGTTAAGTACCGCAGCCTCAAAGATAATGAACTGCGGGTGCTTGAAACCGAACAGGTGCTGCATTTCGGTATCAGGCAGCCTAACACCCGCGGAATCGGCCTCGAAGAAGTCGGCATTGAGATGAACGAAGAAGGATACATCAGCGTGAACGGGCACTATCAGACTTCGGTGCCTTCTGTTTACGCAGCCGGCGATATTGTTGGATTTCCCGGCCTTGCTTCTGCTTCTTTCACACAAGGCCGTATTGCAAGCTGCCACATGGCAAATATCGATAATGTGAAGCTGAGCGGCGCTCATCCGTTTGGGATTTACACCATACCGGAGATATCGAGTATCGGTCTCACCGAAGATGAAGCCATTTCACAGGGGCTTGATTTCGCTGTGGGCCGGGCGTTTTATAAGGAACTGACGAAGTCATCAGTTTCTAACACAACCCTTGGTCTGCTCAAGCTCATCATCGACCGGAAAACCCTTAATCTGCTTGGGGTACATGTAATCGGTGAAAATGCCTGCGACATCATCCACATTGGTCAGGCGGTGATGAAGAATAAGATTGATGTGCGTTACTTCGTAGATAACATCCTGAATTACCCTACCTTCAGCGAAGCTTACCGGGTAGCCGCTTTCAACGGGCTGAACCGCATTAACAAGTCTGGTGTGAAGTATCGCAGCCTTATTTCTTCTGAAAAAGACAGCTAATTTTTCTGCCATCAATTTAAAAAGGGTACGTGAAGCCTGCTTCACGTACCCTTTTTTTTGTAATGCCGGAAATATTTCTGAACACTGCTCAGGTCCGTTAAACCATCACCCTACACAAAATGTATAGCCATGGGGATGCCGCGGTTGTCCGTTTCAGGCGGGAGCGGGAGTGTGCGGACCGGCCGGTACGGGCTTTGTGCGGCCATAAGGGCGAGTACGAGGGCATCCAGCAGGTCGTCGTCTTTGGCCTGCGATTTTTTCAGGCCCTCCCGCATTTTGGTGAAAAGCTCCTCTGTTCGCGGGTCGGCGCTGAACAGCAGTTTCTGCCGCCTTTCCACGCCTTCGGGGGTTTTCTTTTTGGGAAGCGGCTCACCCGCGCGGTTCAGCTTCTTGAAAAGCAGTTCGGGATGGCTTTCGTGAAGCACCTGCCTCAGTGCCGGCTGCTCAGCAATCAGCTCATCAACCTGCCGTATTTTCGGCATGATGTTCCAGGCCTGTTTGGTGATGCGTTTGCCGGTTCTTGTTTCGTTGATGTCGCAGGCCGCGGTGTAGTCATTCACCAGAAATGCAGCCCTTACCGGCGGACTAAAAACCGATGATGCGTAGGCTCCGCCCAAAACCAGCCTGAGCAGCTGATCGCATTTACGCACCGGCTCGGTTTCCGACAGCCCGATCGGGATATCGATAAACACGGTATTTTTAGCCGCGGCATAAGCTGCGAGCTCCGTCGGGGTTTGCAGCAGCTGCCACGCGGCAAGGCTGCGGTCGAGGGTTACGGCCAGCCAGCCGGCCCGGCAGCCGTCGATTCCGGCAGTTTTCATGGTTGTTGAGAAACAGGCTAAAAAACGCCCGGCAGCTGAGCCGCCGGGCGCGTGTGTTTATTTGATGATGGGTTTGAGCTGAATGTAAAGCTCGTCGAGCTGTCGGGTTTCCACCACATCGGGGCAGTTATCCATGGTGCTTTGGGCCCGCTGATTTTTGGGGAAAGCGATCACATCGCGCAGGCTTTTGGCACCCGCGAGCAGCATCACGATACGGTCGAGGCCGAAGGCGATGCCGCCGTGCGGAGGCGCGCCATACTGGAAAGCCTCAAGCAGGAAACCGAATTTCTCGCGGGCTTCTTCATCCTCAATACCGAGCATGCGGAACATTTTCTGCTGAGTATCGAAATCGTGAATCCGGATGGAACCGCCTCCGATTTCGCTGCCGTTGAGCACCAGATCATAGGCCCTTGCGCGCACTTTGCCCGGCTTGGACTCCATGAGCGGCACATCTTCGGGCTTGGGTGAAGTGAACGGGTGATGCATGGCGTAGTAGCGGCCGTCTTCCTCGCTATACTCGAACAGCGGGAACTCAGTAACCCAAAGGAAGTTGGCGAGGCTTTCATCAATCATATCGTACTCTTTGGCGAACATCAGGCGAAGATCGCCGAGCTGCTGATACACGAGCGGCGCTTTGCCTGCAAGAATCAGGATGAGGTCGCCCTCAGCTGCGCCGGCTGCATCGGCCATTGCGCGGGTTGTTTCTTCACTCACAAATTTACTGACGGAGGAGTACAGCTCATCCGCATTGTTTTTGATATAGATGAGCCCGCCGGCACCGATTTCCTGCTGAACGCGCTTGGTGAGGCGATCCATAATGCCGCGGCCGAGCGTGCCGAAACCGGGTGCTACAAAGCCGACAACCTTGCCGCCTTCGGCAACGGTTTTGGAAAATACCCGAAATTCGGAGTCTTTCACGATATCGGAAAGGTCGCGGAATTTCATCCCGAAGCGGGTATCGGGCTTGTCGCTGCCGTAGGTTTCGATGGCCTGCTGATAGCTCATTCGGGGGAAGGGGGTTTCGATTTCTTTACCCTGCGCTTCGCTGAGCACCTTCGCCATCAGGCCTTCTGCCATTTGGTAGATGGCCTCTTCATCTACAAACGACATCTCGACGTCGATTTGTGTAAACTCGGGCTGGCGGTCGGCGCGGAGGTCTTCATCCCGGAAGCACTTCACAATCTGGAAGTAGCGGTCCATGCCGGAAATCATGAGCGTTTGCTTGTAGATTTGCGGGCTTTGCGGCAGGGCGTAGAATTTACCGGGATTCACACGGCTGGGCACGAGGTAATCACGGGCGCCTTCGGGGGTTGAGCGCATCAGCACCGGCGTTTCGACTTCCGCAAAGGCATTGTCATAGAAATAATTGCGGGTACTGCGGTAAATCGCAGAACGAAGCATCAGGTTCTGCTGAAGCGGTGCGCGGCGCAGGTCAAGGAAACGGTATTTGAGCCGGGTTTCTTCGTTGGTCTGAATGTCATCCTTAATTTCAAACGGGGGGGTTTTCGCACGCGAATAGATATGCAGCTGCTGCACACGCACCTCCACATCGCCGGTTTTCATTTTGGGATTTACATTTTCGGCATCCCTTTGCTGTACTTGCCCGACAACGCCAATTACGAACTCGTTGCGCAGCTCATCGGCAGCCAGATGTGCCTGCGCATTGTCCTGAGGTGAAAAAACGACCTGAGTGAGGCCGTAACGGTCCCTCAGATCAATAAAAATTACACCGCCAAGATCCCGGCGGATATTTACCCAGCCGTTGAGCGTAACTTCTTTTCCTACGTGGCTGAGGCTGAGTTCACCGCAGGTATGCGTTCTGTTTAACAGCATAAAGTAATCCTGAAACTTAATCTAAATTAACGAAGTGATTGGGTTGAAATGTTTTCTGCACGCCTTTTTGTTAGGCTTAATTCTCAAAAGCCTGCAAAATAAGGATTTCCGCAACCAATTTTCCGTACTCTTATGCCACTAACCCATGAAACTGCTTTTTTGAGCCTGCTTCTGCTGAATCTTGTAAGCTGCGCTTTTATGTGCGGACTCACAACTTTTGTTCAGCTTGTGCATTATCCCGGCTTCGTGTTTGCTGATTCCCAATCAGGTACGGTATTTCATGACTTCCACTCCGGCCGGACCGCTCTTGTTGCAGGGGTTCCTATGCTTGCCGAGCTTTTCTCTGGCATTGCTCTGATAACGCTGAGTTTTGGATCATCTCTTTTTTGGGCTTTTGTGCTTAGCGGAGTATTGCTCGCATACATATGGGGTGAAACAGCCTTCCGGGTGATACCCGTACATAACAAAATGAGCATTACCGGCGCGCATAATGCGCAGCTTGTACAACGCCTTAGCCGGGCAAACCTTCCGAGAACCCTGGCCTGGAACCTTCGGGTTCTACTGCTGAGCAGCCTCACTCTGTTCATCCTCTATGGAGGACCCTACTATTTGTAAAAATAAAGAGACTACGGCCGATAAATAAGGCTTTTTAGTCTTCATTATTTTTTATATTGCGCACTATAGGATTTGGAGCCTTCGCTAAAGATTGAAATGCTGTTTTAACGCACGGCCTTACATTAGGAAGCTTCAACCATATAAGGGGTACCAACTTCTCTAAGCTGCTCATTATCCTTTTCGGTTCTTATATCCCTTTAGCTATCCGGTTACGCTTTTCCACTTAATTTATCTACCGTTAAGATTTTTTTGAAACATATCAAAAGCCCAGTATGTCCGTAATCACTTTACTTGTAGCAGACGATCATAGTGTAGTCCGTTTAGGGCTTACTTCCATTTTAAACAGCGTATCCACATTCAAAGTTGTTGCAGAAGCTTCGTCGGGGAGAGAGGCTGTAGAGTTGTACCAGCAGTTCAGGCCGGATGTTTGTTTTTTAGATATAACCATGCCGGAGTTAGACGGCATCGATGCGTGCAGAGAAATTCTGAAGTTCGACGAAGATGCCCGCATCATTATGATGACTATCCACCTTGATGAAAAGTACCTGAATGAAGTGCTTGAAGCCGGTGCATACGGTTATATGCTCAAAAGCTCCGGCAAGGACGAGATCATCGAGAATATTCACCGGGTACTGAACAACGAGCGTGTTTTCAGTAAAGCCGTTTCAGATATGATCACGACCAGTTTCCTGCAACGGAACCGCAAATCTGATGATCCTAAGCCCCTTTCCAGACTTACCCGCCGGGAAAAGGAAATCCTCAAATATATCGTTGACGGTAAAACCAATCAGGAAATAGCTGAAATACTTTCCATTTCTCCCCGAACTGTTGAAACACACCGCTCTAACCTGATGCAGAAAATGGGTGTCAAAAATATAGCAGCGCTTGTCAAAAAGGCTCTTGCTGAAAATCTTATCTAATTTATACGTATTTATACTTATAATTATTTTTTAGATAATTACGCGTAAATACTAATTGTTTGAACACCTATTATTTCCTTATATTTAAAACAACAAATGGGGTAATAGCCGTCTGTAGATGATAAATTTAACGCCGCGTTTTGAACAGACGCGGCGTTTTTTTTTGTCCGTTATGCTGCTAAGCGCCTGTATAAAACAGCCATTCAGCATCAGCCGTCCGGCAGCTTGGTCTTGAAGACACAGTTCAGGCAAAGAAAAAGCCCGGACTTCCGACCGGGCTTTTTGTTGTTCCAAGTATATGTGTTTATTTGAGATCGTATGTTGATACTATTGCACTTCGTCAGGAGCAGCCGCTTGTTGAACCGCAATTCTCACATTTAAGGCAGGTTCCGTTTCTTACCATCGACATACTGCCGCATTCGCTGCAAACATCGCCGGTGTAGCCCATACTTCGGGCTCTTTTGTAGCGGCTCATGAATGAGTTCTCTGCTTTCTCCGTGCCTGGCGAAACAATACTAACAGTTTCAGCTACTTCTGCTTTGAGGTTGGCAATGTTGCTTTTGGGAAGTGTTTCGGAAACCACATCCTGTGATGAGCCTGAATTTTTTTCCGCATCTTTCACTTCCTCTTCGGTTTTGAGGGTACGCTCCATAATTTCATCAGCCCCTACATGAGCAAGATCATGACGGCCAAGATATGAAATGGCAAGCTCGCGGAAGATGTAATCCATCACAGAAGTTGTCATTTTAATATGCGGATTGCCGTGTACCATACCGCTTGGCTCAAATTTGGTGAATACAAAGGCATCCACAAATTCATCAAGGGGCACACCATGCTGCAGGCCCAGTGATATAGAAATGGCAAAACAGTTAAGCAAACTCCGGAAGGCAGCGCCCTCCTTGTGCATATCTATGAAAATTTCACCCAGCTGACCGTTTTTATACTCGCCGGTACGCAGGTAAACGCTTTGTCCGCCTATTTTGCATTTCTGTGTGTAGCCCCCACGCCGGTTTGGAAGCCTGCGGCGCTCTGAAACATATTTATGAATGATGCGCTCCGCAACCTGAAGCACTTTATCCTGCGCGGCGGCAACTTCCGGGTTCATCATCTGTTCATTCTCTTCTTCTTCTTCAGCTTCAGCTACCTGAAGCACGTCTGAAGTAGAGTTCAGCGGCTGACTCAGCTTGGAGCCGTCGCGGTACAGCGCGTTGGCTTTGAGCATCAGCTTCCAGGAGGTCATATAGGCTTCCTGAATTTCGCTAACAGTTGCTTCGTTGGGCAGGTTAATGGTTTTTGAAATCGCCCCGGAAATAAACGGCTGTGCAGCAGCCATCATCCGGATATGGCCCATGCTCGAGATAAAACGCGTTCCGGTACGGCCGCATTTGTTGGCACAGTCGAACACCGGCAGGTGCTCGTCTTTGAGTTTGGGCGCGCCTTCAACGGTCATGGTTCCGCATACGTAATCGTTGGCCAGGCTGATTTCACTTTGCGAAAAACCCAGGTGCGCGAGCATGTCGAAGCTCCAGTCAGAGAGCTGCGCATCAGTAATGCCGAGTACCTCTTTGCAGAAATCTTCGCCGAGTGTCCACTGATTAAAGGCAAACTTGATTTCAAATGCTCCCGGCAGGCCGGCTTCAACGGCTTCAATTTTTTCGTCGGTGAAACCGAGCGCCTGCAGACGCTCATGCGTAATGGTCGGGCATCCTTTAAAAGTGCCGTGCCCCTTGGCGTACTTCACAATTGCATCAATTTCTTTTTCGCTGTAACCCAGCTTTTCAAGTGCAGCAGGCACACTTTGATTGATGATTTTAAAGTAGCCGCCTCCCGCAAGTTTTTTGAATTTCACCAGGGCAAAGTCCGGCTCAATACCGGTTGTGTCGCAGTCCATCACCAGGCCGATGGTGCCTGTTGGTGCGATTACGGTAACCTGTGCATTGCGGTAACCATGCTTCTCGCCCAGCGCAAGCGCAAGATCTGCATCTTCACGGGCAGCGGCAATAAGATAGTCCGGGCACTGCGTTGCATCTATGCCCATCGGTCTTATGGTGAGGTTTTCGTACTCTTCGGCTGAAACATTATAAGCAGCACGGCGGTGATTCCGGATCACGCGCAGCATGTGGTATTTGTTCCGGTCGTAGCCTTCGAAAGTGCCGAGCTCTTTGGCCATCTCAGCGCTCGTAGCATAGCTGTGCATGTGCATGATGGCGGTAAGGGCGCCGGTAAGCGCTGCGGCCTCTTCGCTGTCGTAGGGGATGCCCTGAATCATCAGCAGGGAACCGATATTGGCGTAGCCCAGCCCCAGGGTGCGGAACTGCCAGGAAAGCTGTGCGATCTCTTTTGAAGGAAACTGCGCCATCAGCACGGAAATTTCCAGGGTGATGGTCCAGAGGCGGGTCGCATGCCGGTAGGCCTTCACATCAAAAACGCCCGTCTTGCGGTCATAAAATTTCACAAGATTCATCGAGGCCAGGTTACAGGCCGTGTTGTCGAGGAACATGTACTCGCTGCAGGGGTTACTCGCGTTGATGGGGCCGTCTTCGGGGCAGGTGTGCCACTCGTTAATGGTATCATGGTACTGCGTGCCCGGATCGGCTGAAGCCCATGCCGCGTAAGAAATCTGCTCCCAGAGGTCGCGTGCTTTCA
>NZ_JAIUMX010000098.1:0-13764 GCF_022565315.1 Cyclonatronum sp.
ACTTCCGCGCTGAGGCGGTCCACGCGGGAAAGCACGCCGGCCTGCACCGCGCGCCGGGTTTCTTCCACGGTTTGCTGCAGGCGCTGCACGCTCAGTTCAAGCACCTGATACTGCTCGCGGGCAAGAAGTGCGGTATAAAAGGCCTCGGTTATCTGATCGGTGATGACCTGACGGTCGCGCTCCACCTGATCGAGGTTGATCTGCCGGAGCTGTTCTGCCCCGCGGATAGCCGCAAAGGCCGAGCCGTTGTAGAGCGCCTGTGTAACATTCAGCCCGAACTGAAACTCGTTTTCGATAGCAAACGGGTTGTCCGAATCGAAGCCCGGCGGCGTAAGGCCTGCATCGCGATAGCCCTGCGCCTGACGCTCGAGGAAGTCATCAAACGGAATGGGCTCGGTGCCCGGATCGCCGTCGGTGCGGCGGCCTTCATTAAATGCGAGCCACTCAAGGGCGCCAAAAGCCTGAAAGATGCCTCCGGCATCAGAACCGGCAAAAGGGTTGGGAATCTGAATGTTGCGCGTGTACTGCGCCGAGGCATTCACCTGCGGGTAAACCGCGCCCCAGGCTTCGCGTATCTGCGCATTCGCATTTTCAATGTCGAGCAGCCCCCGTCGGATCATGTAGTTGTTCACCATTGCAATCTGAATGGCTTCATCTAAAGAAAGGGACACGGTGCCGTTTTCGGCTTGCACCTGCCCGGGCTGTGATTGCTGCGCTTTCAGGCTTCCGCCCGGCAGCAGCAGTCCGGTAATCAGCAAACTAAGTAAAAAGGCCTTAGCCATGTTATCTGTTTATTAATGAATTTGAGTTTAATACGTTTTTCGGGATGAGGTGCTGTTACGAGTCTGGAAAATATATGT
Organism: Cyclonatronum sp.; assembly: GCF_022565315.1. NCBI lineage: Bacteria > Pseudomonadati > Balneolota > Balneolia > Balneolales > Cyclonatronaceae > Cyclonatronum > Cyclonatronum sp. The sequence goes on from NZ_JAIUMX010000098.1 coordinate 861, forward strand.
TCACCAAAAATTGACTGACAGTCAGCGCGATGGCCGCAGGGCTCTTGTAAGGAGTTCCGCATAGTCATCGAGGAGGCTTTCGAGGGTAACACCTGCCGATTCGGTACCCGATGCCATAAACAGGCCGGCATCGCGGTAAATTATGAACTGCATCATGCCGCGCACGGTCATCATTATCTGAAGCGGCAGCAGATCCGGTTTAAACCCCGCATCTATGCTCCCGTCCTGTATGCCAATTTGAATGGCACGGCGGATGTAATTGTAAATTGCACGGTCCGAATCCTGAAGGCTGCCAAAAGTATCGGTGTCTTTGAGCCCCTTAAACGCTTCGAACCCCATGCTTTCCAGATACACCATGCACTTGAAGTAATGGTCGTTTTCACGGGCAAAATCGACAAACAGCCGGCCCATGTTTTGGATAATTTCAAGACCTGTTCCGGAGGTTGCAATCAGACCTGCGATGCGGTTCAGCATTTCCTGCATGCCGACCGTGTGCATTGCGAGTGCAATTTCTGATTTGTTCCGGAAGTACAGATACAGGGTACCCTTGCTTACTTCACTTGCCTCTGCGATATCGTCCATAGTAATTGATTCAAAACCCCGCTCGGTAATCAGCCGCTCGGTGGCTTCAACTATGGTGTTTCGCCGGTTTTCCCGCTCTCGTTTTTTTCGTTCTGTTGTTGGCATCAGGTAGTTTATGACTGGTAGTCAGTAATTGACTGTAAGTTAAGCGCTTGAACCTGATCATGACAAGTATCGTTCTGTTACCCTGCAAAATAATTTTACTCCCCCTGCTGAAAGCGCTTTGCCAGTTTGTCAGTGCAGGTTTGTGATCCTGCCTCACACTTATATCCCAGCGGATCTTTGCTGCATCTTTCAGCGGTACAGGCCGGTCGTTTTGATTCAGGGCGGCATCATACATCCCAAAAACAAAAAAAGGATGACCATCAGCCGGGTATCCGGTTTTGGTCATCCTTCAAGAATATCCTCCGCAAACTGCCGCGGGTGATTTTGCTACCGCTTTTTAAACCAGGCTTCGAGTGCTTCGGTGCTCATGGTATTGATGATGCGGTCTTTGCTGAACCAGCCCTTGCGCGCAATGGCCACGCCGTATGCGGTATCATCAATGCCCTCTATATCGTGTGCATCCGGACAGATGGCGGTGTACAGGCCTTCTTTTTTGGCTTTTTGCCCGTAGCGCCAGTCGATATCGAGCCGCCAGGGGCTCGCGTTGATTTCGATCGCCGTGTTGTTCGCGGCGGCGGCTTCAATCATTTTGTTCAGGTCCACCTTGGAGCCGTCGCGCTTAAGCAGCAGCCGGGCCGTCGGGTGACCCACAATGCGGGTGTACGGGTTTTCGATGGCGCGGAGGTAGCGCTCCAGCATTTTCTCCGGGGCCATATCGAGCGAAGCGTGCAGGGATGCAATCACGAAGTCGAACCCTGCCAGGATGTCGTCGGGGTAATCGAGACTGCCGTCGGGCAGCATGTCGGATTCAATGCCCTTGAATATGCGAAAATTTTGGCCGTTTTTGGCAAACTCGTTGTTCAGCGCATCAATTTCGGCCCACTGCTTCTGAACCCGCTCAACGGTGAGTCCGCCGGCGTAGGATGCCGTTCGCGAGTGATCGGTGAGGCCCAGGTATTCGTAGCCGCGCGCCATGCAGGCTTCGGCCATCTCCCGGATGGAATATTTGCCGTCGCTCCAGGTGCTGTGCGCATGCAGCACACCGCGGATATCAGAAACTTCGGGCAGATTGGCCTCTTCGAGCGTGTGCTCAGCAAAAAAGGCGAACTCCCCGCGGTCCTCCCGCAGCTCGGGCGGCACAAAGCTGAGGCCCAGCTCCTGATAGATGCCGGCTTCGCTGCCGGTTTCGAGCGGGCGGCTGAAATCGGTGTTTCCGTCGGCATCCATGTGGAAGAGGCCGTATTCATTGAGGGTCAGCTTTTTATCCCGTGCCCGCTGCCGCATCACCACATTGTGCTCCTTGCTGCCGGTGAAGTACATTAGCGCAGCCGGAAACTGCTTTTGGTCCACAATGCGCACATCCACCTGCCGCCCTTCTTTGGTACGCACGGAAGCTTTTGTGTCGCCCTGCCCCAGCACTTCAAGCACGCTGTCGTGTGCCAGAAAGGTCTCGAAGATACCCGCCGTTTCGGCTTTTTCGGCCGCGATGAGGATGTCGATATCCCCAATGGTTTCCGCGCTGCGGCGCAGGGAGCCGGCGATGGAAATCTCCTGAACGCCTGCGACCGATTTCAGGTCTTCGTAGAAACGCTGTGCGATTTCGGTAGCTTCATCAAGACGGCAGCGCTCCGAGAACTGCTGCATCCACTCGATGGATTTCAGGATTTTGTCGGCGGATTTCTTCCCCATCCCGCTCAGTGCAGCGACCGAGCCGTCAGCGCACTTCTCCTGAAGCTCTTCAATTGTGGTAATTCCCAGCTCGTTGTGGATTTTGTAGATTTTTTTAGGCCCCAGTCCGGAAATGTTGAGCCATTCCACCAAAGAGGCGGGCACCTGCTGCTTCAGCTCTTCAAGTACCGGAATTTCGCCGGTTTCAGCATAGGCGTACAGATCCTGCGCGATCGACTTGCCGATACCTTTTATATCGGTGAGTTTTTTTTCGGTGATGAGGGCTTCAACCTCAGATTCGAGGGTCTCAATGGTACGGGCTGCCCTGTCGAAGGCAATCGCTTTGAAGTCATTTACGCCTGCAAGCCGCATATAAACAGCGGTTTCTTCGAGCAGTGCGGCTACGGTTTTGTTATCAAGTGAGGGCATTATCGGGTAAATATGGTGACTAAATAGTTTTCTTTTGCCTTTTAACACTACAAAATACACATCCGTTGATGGCGCAGCACAAAATAATCAACTTAAACGGGCGCTTACGACCAAACTCAGATTTTCGTATTTCTACATAAAAACGCTACCGTAAGGGCTGTTTTCTGTTCATGAGAGGCATTTCAAAAAAAAATTGTGCTTTTATTCACCTAACGATCAAGCTCCATCGAGCTTACCTTTTGATTAAACTCGCTTTGGCTCACTACAAGCCCCGACAAACTGACCCTGTCTGATCTCAATCAGAACCATTTTCATTCATCGAGTAATACAGGGTGTTAATCGAAAGTCATTTTTATTCTTAGGGATTCATACGGATTTTGTTTCTGAAACATTTAATTGCGACAAAATGCACCCCAAGTACCCCTTTACTATGATACCTGCTTATAAAATATTGCTCCTGGTTGTTACAGCAGGTTTGTTTTCAGCCTGCTCAGGAAACACCCTGCAACCCCCTGCTGACAACGATACCAATCCGTTTGATCTGAAAATACCTCAGTCCTTTCTGTTTTCATCCACAAAGGATGTAGCCATTAATATCAGCGCCAAACTCCCCGGTGGTCAGCCCCTGGCGGGCGCGGTTTACAATATCTGGGATGCACATCCGGCCGAAGGCGGCAAACGCCTGTCTTCTTTCTTTCTTGATGAAAGCGGTACGGTTAGTACACGCATTGAAATACCGACAATGCTGAACGAGGTGCACATCACTACCAGCTATATTGGCGCACAGCATCACGCTGTTGTACCCGTAAACGGAAACAGCATCACGCTTAACCACCAGCAAGCTGCCGCCAACCGGCAGATTCCGGACACCGGGTTTACAACAACACAAACCACACAGGAAGCCGGTTTAATGAACAGCGGCCCTTATATCCCTATCGGTACCTGGAACTCGAGTGGCCTGCCGGATTACCTTACGATGCCAGATGCCATCAATCCGGATTTCCTTACACGCATCAATCAGGTGCTTGACGGAACTAATATTGCAAATACCCGCCCTGAACTGCTGGACTCAGGCATTCCGACAGATCTGTTCCTGGAACAGGAAGGTCAGGTGTGGGTTTCATTTCTCGGGAGTGATCCGGGTGCCACTTACGTTAACACACTGGGCTTTTATACCTACACTGCTGGTAACAGACCGGCTACGCCTGACGATATTGACACTAAGTATGTGATTTTCCCGAATGCGACTGCTGGTTCAGGTCTGCAGCCCGGCGACCGGGTTCAGCTGCCCGGTCCGGGTCTTAACGGTGCCTTTCCGGCGGGTACTTACATCGGCTGGTTTCTTGTGGCTGACGGCTGGCGCCCAAACAATGGCGGCGAGATTACCAACCGCCGGCACACCAACTACGGAGATGCAGCGCTGAATAGGCACGCGCCCGAAGGCAGAGAACGTCACCTCGTTGTTTTGTATGATGTTGAGGAATCCAAGCTTGTTCTCGGATGGGAAGATTTAATCAGAGGAAATCGTGACTTCCAGAATGACTTCAACGACGTGTTGTTTTACGCCACCTGGAACCCGCCCGGAGCAGTTGATGCCAACGGCATACCGGTTACCGGCGACCCTGATGCCCCTGAGCAAAAAATCTTTAACTACGGCCCTGCTCAGGACCGCCTCGGCACCCTCCTGTTCGAAGACCTTTGGCCTTCATACGGCGATTATGACCTTAACGACCTTGTTATAAGCTATCAGACCAAAGAAACAGCCAACGTGAACAACAATGTTGAAGAGATTGAGATTACGTTGGTACTTCGTGCAGCCGGCGCGGCTGTCCGAAACGGAATCGGCATACAGTTCGATAATGTTCCGCCTTCAAATGTGGCAAGCGTTTCCGGCAACCGCCTCACTACCGGCAATATCTCAACAAACGCCAACGGAACCGAAAGCGGGCAGCAGTGGGCTACGATTATCGCTTTTGATGATGCCAACTTTAACCTGCCGTCATTTGCGAATGTGTACCCCGGTCGTACACATGTCGATTATGACACACTGGTTGTTACCGTAGAATTTGTAAACCCGGTGCCGAAAGTTATTCTCGGAAGCAGCCCTTACAACGTCTTTTCTTTCCGTACAACAAATCGCAGTAAGGAAATCCACCTTCCGGGGCGCCGGCCTACATCCCTTGCGGATACCAGCCTTTTTGGCATGCACGACGACAACTCCGACCCGGCGGCCGGCTTGTTCTATATCGGCAGAGGTGGTTTAAACTGGGCTTTAAATGTACCGGATCACATCCCGTATCCAAACGAAAACTCAAGCTTCACCCAGGCCTACACCCGCTTTGGCGATTGGGCTGAATCAGGCGGAGTTTCTTTCCCCGACTGGTACAAAGATAATCCGGGCTTCCGAAATACCTCTCACCTGTACATCAATCCTAATGCAAACGGCGGTGAGGATAACGGCGGTGAGGATTAACCCTCATGTATAGCTTCTGATTTTTTTAATCTTAACACATATATACCCATACAAGAGCCCTGCCCTGACCGGTCGGGCTCTTTTTTTATAGATATACGGCTCATTAACCCGCTCAAAAATCAGACAAACTTATGGCAGCAGTACTTACGCACAATATTTTCCCAAACTAAAGATACGTATTTACACTTACTTTCGTGCAACATCCCCGCAAAGCCATTCTTATCCGGGGGAGATCCGGGCGCTTTCTCATGACGCGGTTGCAGGCATAAGAATTCATTTTGTCGTTATTTGGCACTTTGGGGCCGGAGTTAAATGCCAAAACTGCTAAGAAGCAGGGTTTAATCGAGCACAGCTGTGCTTTCATCGAAAGAACTCAAAAACACTGTGGTTTTTACGGATATTAGGCCCGTAGAAATAATTAATCCAAGTGATGATAAAACTCCGCACCTATATGACTACTCCATACCGAATCCTTCTTTTCGCGTTTTTCCTTACTCTTTTGGGAGGTTGCAAGGGGCACACACTTCAACCCGGCGATGGTACCGGCACCAACCCGTTTGAACTCAACATTCCTAACTCTTTTCTTTTCAGTTCGACTAATGATGTCACAATTGAGATCACATCCGCTTTAAAAAACGGACAGCCCATCTCAGGGGTGATTTATCACATCTTTGACGCCGATCCGGATAATGGCGGCAAACGGCTCTCCTCTTTTTACACCGACGCTTCCGGTACAGTTAATACAAGCCTTCCCGTGCCTTCATGGCTTGAAGAAGTTCACATTACCACTGATTTTATTGGTATTGAAAATCACGCTATTGTACCGGTAAACGGTAATCGTATTGTGTACCATTATGCGCCGGTTTCTGCTGCTGCTAACAGGGGCTCAGAAACTCCCGACCTGTTTCAGGCAGCTTCAGCTGCCAACAAAGCCGGGCTCATGAATGTAACCCTAACGCCAATCGGTACCTGGGATGAAACCAACGGAAGGCCAAATTACCTCACCCTGCCGGATGAGCTTGACATGAATTTCCTGAATCGTGTAAACTCACTGCTTGTTTTGAGACAAAGCGTACCGGACAACCACCCTCACCTGCTTGATCCGACCATTCCCCGTGACCTTCACCTTATTGAAGACGGGCAGGTTTGGGTAACTTTCCTTGGTTCCGGTTCCGGCTGGAATAATGCTTTGGGGTTCTACACCTACACCGACGACACAAGGCCACAAACCGCCAATGAAATCGATACGCATTATCTGATCTTCCCAAGAGCAAGACCGGCACAGGGTGCATTGTTGCCCGGAGACCGGGTGCAGCTTCCCGGTCCCGGACCTGACGGACTTTTCCCGGCAGGCACCTACATCGGCTGGTTCCTGATCGGAGACGCCTGGAAACCGGACAACGATCCCGGCGAGCGCCTTACCAACGGCCGGCTCATCCATTACTCAGACCGTAACCTGAACACGCAAACCAGTAATCCTGATCTCAGAGAGCAGCTTGTTGTGGTTTATGATGTGGAAGAATCCAAGCTCGTTTTAGGCTGGGAAGACCTTCGCAGAGGTTCCGGTGCCGACAATGATTTTAATGATGTGATGTTCTACGCAACCTGGAACCCTCCGGGAGCAGTCGATACCAACGGTGTACCTGTTGTCGGCGATCCGGACGCACCGGCAAGAAAAATCTACAATTTCGGCCCCGCCGAGGATCGCTTTGGTACACTGCTGTTTGAAGATATGTGGCCATTCTACGGAGATTACGACCTGAACGACCTTGTGGTTAGTTACCAAACCATGGAAACCGCAAATGCCAACAACAACATTGAGGAAATTGAGCTCACGCTCGTTCTTCGTGCGGCCGGTGCAGCTGTTCGTAACGGTATCGGCTTCCAGTTCAACAATGTGCCGCCTTCAAATGTTGCCGGAGTAAGCGGTAACCGGCTCACAACAGGCAATATATCCCTCAATGCCAACGGAACTGAAAGCGGGCAGCAATGGGCTAACATTATTGCATTCGACGACGCCAACTACAACATGCCTTCTTTCGGCAACGTGTACCCGGCCCGCACTCATGTTGATTATGACACGGTACGGGTAACCGTTCAGTTTGTAAACCCTGTACCCAAAGCCATCCTTGGCAACAGCCCCTTCAACGTCTATTCTTTCCGTACTCAGGAAAGAGACAGAGAAATACACCTGCCCGGGCGCAGGCCAACTTCCCTTGCAAACACCAGCTATTTTGGCACGCATGACGACAACACAAATCCGGATTCGGGCAGGTTTTACATCAGCAATGGCAACATGAACTGGGCGCTGAATGTACCCTACCATATCCCCTATCCGCAGGAAAACAGCAGCTTCACACAGGCATACACCCGTTTTGGAGATTGGGCGGAGTCAGGCGGCAAAGCTTTCCCTGACTGGTACAAAAATTTACCCGGCTACCGAAATCAATCCGTACTCTACATCAATCCCAACGGCAGCGAAGAAAACGGCGGCGGGGATTAACTTTCAGAAACAGATTACCCGCATTGTTTCCAATTACACATATACCCATTAAGAGCCCTGCCCTGACCGGTCGGGCTCTTTTTTTGCCCTGCATGTAATAAACTGCTAATGATTCAGGGCCTGCATTTAGTCTCTCATTCAATGCAGTTCATCGAATAAAACCCGTAATCCGCTGTTTTGTGCTTATCATTAGCCGTACAAAACATGTAACGAATAAAAACTTTCCCCATGAAAAAGCTGATCTACCTCATTTTTATTTTTACAACAGCAGCTGTGTTTACAGCCTGCAACAGTGGCAATACCGGAAACGATGAACCCGGCGATGGTTTTAACGGGCTTCGCATTCCCGCTAACTTTACTTTTAGCAGCACACAGGATATCACACTGAATATTTCTGCCAATCTTGCCAATGGCGAGCCGGTAGCAGGCGTTGTTTACAACGTTTACGACGCTGATCCCTTTGATGAAGAAACTGAAGCAACCCGTCTTGGCTCTTTTTTCCTGGACAATCAGGGGCAGCTCTCAACCACCATTAACGTACCTACCCGCCTCGAAACCCTGTTTATCACCACTGATTTTATCGGGGTAGAAACCTTCGCTGAAGTGCCTGTTTCAGGGCGTTCTGCCAATTACACCTACCAGCCAACCGTATCTCAGGGTTCTTTCAGACCTGCCGGAAATGGTTTTGATACCGAGCAGGTAATGCCCGAGCCGCTGCGCCTGCAGAATGTGACCTTCACCCCCATCGGCACCTGGAATTCCGTCGGCCGCCCGGATTACCTCACGGTACCCGATGAGCTCGACATGAACTTCCTGAGCCGTGTAAATGCCTTCCTGCCCGGCACACAGCGTGTTCCCCGCGACCGCCCTGAACTGCTTGATTCAAACATCCCGCGTGATCTCGTTCTTACTGAAGACGCCCACGTTTGGGTCACTTTTGTAGGTACCGGCGCAGGTTACCGCAATGCTATGGGCTACTATTACTACACCGAAGACAACAAGCCCCAAAGACCTTCGGATATCGACACACACTATATCATCTTCCCGCACGCGCACTTCCGTGACGGCGCACTCAGCCCCGGTGACAAAGTGCAACTGAAAGGCCCGCTGCAGGGTGAGCTCGATTTCAACGCCTTCCCGGCCGGCACACGCATCGGCTTCTTCCTGATTGCCGACGGCTGGATACCAAATCAAAGCGAGCTTTCAGCCGGCCGCTGGATTCACTACTCAGACCACAACCTGAACACCCACATCACCGACCCCAACAAGCGCGAACACCTTGTTGTTTTCTATGATACCATTGAGGAAAAACTGGTTCTCGGCTGGGAAGACATCTCACGTCAGGGTTCAAGCGACGAAGACTTCAACGATGTAATGTTCTTCACTTCCTGGAACCCGGTAGAAAGCATTGATATGTCAGAGGTGCCGGTACTCGGCGACCCTGAAGACGCCCCCCGTAAGATCTTCAATTTCGGTCCCGGCGAAGGCCGCTTTGGTACCCTGGCTTTTGAAGACCTCTGGCCTTCCTACGGCGATTACGACATGAACGACCTGGTAGTAGATTATCAGATCATGGAAACCGCCAACGCCAATAACAACATCGAAGAAATCGAATTCCGCCTGCGTATCCGTGCAACCGGCGCGGCCTTTGTAAACGGTATGGGTTTCTCCCTCGATAACGTACCTGCCTCCAACGTCCGGTCCGTAACCGGTACCCGCCTTTCAACCGGCAACATCGAAACCCTGCCTAACGGCCTCGAAGCCGGCCATACAAACGCCGTTTTTATCGCCTTCGATAACGCTAACGAAAACCTGCCCGGCTTTGCCAACGTGCTTGACCCCAACCGTGCCGTTCCTTACGACGATTTGGTTATCACGGTTGAATTCATCAACCCTGTACCCAAAGGTCAGCTGGGCGCCATGCCGTACAACCCTTTTGTTTTCAGAAAAGGCGACCGCAAGCGTGAGATTCACCTGCCCGGTATGAAACCCACCGCGCTCGCAGATATGTCTCTTTTTGGAACCCGTAACGACGGTTCCGATCCTGGTCAAAACCGCTGGTACCAAAGCCGTGCCAACCTCAACTGGGCCATCAACATCCCGGAAAGCGTTCCTTACCCGCGCGAAGGCGTAGATATGACCAACGCCATGCTCCGGTTCGCTGACTGGGCAGAGTCAGGCGGCGCCATCTATAAAGACTGGTACCGCGATCAGGATGGCTACCGCGACCGCGGCAAGTTGTTCATTAATCCGAATACGGAAAACAACTAACCCTTTTTTTCATACAGATAGCTATTACTTTTATTTTTCATGGTTGAAACGGGTCTAGCCGGACAGGCGGACCCGTTTTTTATTTGTGCTGTTTTTAGGGTGATGTGTTTCCGGGCCTAAACTAATCCGGAAGCCGAATGCTGTGTTCCGTATCTTGGGTGTTGCCCTGTTTCCCCCGAGCCCGTTTCAGAATGATTTACAAACCGGTGATGTTCGCTAAACGGCCCCGAATCTTACTTTATCCATGAAAACATCCGAATCCCCCGCTGAATCTCCCTCGCCAACGGCTGCAAGCCGTCAGGCACAGGAACGCCCGCTCATCGTGAAGGGTGCACGGGTACACAACCTGAAAAACATCGATGTCACCATCCCCCGAAACAAACTCACCGTAATTACCGGCGTTTCGGGCTCCGGGAAATCAAGCCTGGCATTCGACACCATCTACGCCGAGGGGCAGCGCCGCTACGTGGAAAGCCTTTCGAGCTACGCGCGGCAGTTCCTCGAGCGCATGGATAAGCCCGATGTGGATTTCATTCAGGGCATATCGCCGGCCATGGCCATTCAGCAGAAGAACACCACCTCCAACCCACGCTCAACGGTTGGCACCACCACGGAAATCTACGACTACTGCCGGCTCCTTTTTGCACGCGCAGGCCGTACCTTCTCCCCCGTATCGGGGCGGCAGGTGCAAAAAGAAAACCCCTTCACCGTCATCGACTTTTTGTTTGATCAGCTCGAAGAAGGTACCCGCTTTTATGTGCTCTTCGGCATCCCGAGCCGCGACAAGAAAGTGACCGAAGAGCTGGAGGTACTTCGCGAAAAAGGCTTCACCCGCATCCTCACCGCCGATGAGAGCATCCTCGACCTCAGCCGCGACGACTACAGCCCGCAGCAGATCAAGCGCAACGTGCACCGGGTGCTGGTTGACCGCCTCATGCTGAAAGATGAGCGCGAGATGCGCAGCCGTATGGCCGACTCCATCGAGACGGCCTTCCGTGAGGGCCTCGGCGTGTGCTACATCCGCATCCGCGGGGGCGAAGAGCATGTGTTCAGCGACCGCTTCGAGCTCGACGGCATGAGCTTCGAAGAACCTACGCCGCAGATGTTCTCCTTCAACAACCCCTTCGGGGCCTGCAAACACTGCGAAGGTTTCGGGCGCGTAACCGGCATCGACGAAGATCTCGTGATCCCCGATCCCGATGAAACCATCCGCGGCGGCGTGCTTGCGCCTTTCAGCGGGGCCCGTTTCTCCGAAAACCTGCGCGACCTCATTAAAGTAGCCGCCCGCTATCAGCTGCCCATCGACAAGCCCTACCGCGAGCTGAGCAAGTCCGTCAAAGAAATTTTGTGGAAAGGGAAGGATGAGTACATCGGGCTGAACGGCTTTTTCGAGAGCATCAAAAGTGAGTTCTACAAGATGCACATGCGCATTTTTTATGCGCGCTTCCGGGGCTACAGCCGCTGCCCCGAGTGCGACGGCTACCGCATCAGGCGCGATGCGCAGTACGTGAAGGTCGGCGGGCTCCACATCGGGGAGGTCTGCGAAATGACGATCGGCCACGCGCAGGAATACTTCGACAAGCTCGAACTCAGCGAATACGAGCTCGGCATTGCGAGTCAGATTCTGTACGAAATCCGCAAGCGCCTCAAATACCTCAACGATGTCGGGCTCGACTACCTCACCCTCGACCGCCTCACCAACACCCTGAGCGGGGGCGAAGCGCAGCGCATCAGCCTGGCCAACTCCCTCGGCAGTTCCCTCATCGGCAGCCTGTACGTGCTCGACGAGCCCACCATCGGCCTGCACCCGCGGGATAACGCCCGCCTCATCAGCATCCTCAAAACCCTGCGCGACATCGGCAACACCGTGCTCGTGGTTGAGCACGACCCCGAAATGATGAAGGCCGCCGATAACATCATCGATATTGGTCCCTTTGCGGGCATACACGGGGGCGAAGTCGTTTTTCAGGGTCCGTTTCCAGAGCTGCTTGCTTCCAAAACGCTCACCGGCCGCTACCTCAGCAACAAAGACGAAATTCCGGTGCCGCCCAAACGGCGCGAGCCCAAACAGTGGATTAGGGTGAAGGGCGCCTCCGAGCACAATCTCAAAAACATAGACGCCGAATTTCCGCTCGGCGTAATCACCTGCGTTACCGGCGTGAGCGGCTCGGGCAAATCTACCCTCACGCACCACACCCTGTACGCCGGCCTCCAAAAAGAGCTGGGCAGCTACAGCGGCAAGGTCGGACGCTTCAAAAAGCTGGAGGGCATCCACCACATCGATAAGGTCGAAATGGTGGATCAGTCGCCTATCGGCCGCTCTTCACGCTCCAACCCGGCGACCTACACCAAGGCCTTCGACGGCATCCGGGACGTTTTCGCGGGTACGCGTCAGGCCAAAATCATGGGCTTCAACGCCGGTGATTTCTCCTTCAACAAGCCCGGCGGCCGCTGCGAAGCTTGTCAGGGGGAAGGCATCCAAACCATTGAGATGCAGTTTCTTGCCGATATTGAACTGCCGTGTGAAGCCTGCGGGGGCAAGCGCTACCGCAAGGATCTGCTCGCCGTTGAGTACCGCGGCCGCAACATCTGGCAGGTGCTGGAAATGTCGATTTCTGAAGCCCTGGAATTTTTTGTGGATGAAGCCGCCATCACCAACCGCCTGCAGGTGATGGAAGATGTGGGCCTGGGCTACCTCCGGCTGGGGCAGAGCGGCAACACCCTCAGCGGCGGCGAAGCGCAGCGTGTGAAACTCGCCCGCTTCCTCTCCTTCAACGACAGCGGACACACCCTCTATTTTTTCGACGAGCCCACAACCGGCCTGCACTTCGATGATGTGAACCGCCTGCTCAAAAGCTTTCAGCGGCTGATCG